>NZ_JABMCW010000231.1:0-9062 GCF_013179705.1 Pseudomonas sp. CM25
CTATTTCCGCTATCGGCGCGAAAGGGGCCACAAGCTAGTAAGGTCCAGGGTTTCCAGCACCAGCTCTGGTTCAGCCTGCGGCCAGCGCTGCAGCAGAACATCTGCCGCACTGTGCGGTGTCCATTCCTCTGGTATCGCAGGTGCCGGCGTAACCGGTGTTTTCAACGACTGCGGCCCCACTACCGTCAACCCGATCCCCTGAGCCTTCAGCGCCTGACGCTGCTCGCGCATCCACTGCGGCATGTTGTTCCAACCCGCTGTCACCTGGGTTGGGGCATACAGCTGCAGCGCCGAATAGCGGTTGAACACCGCCATCACCTGCGGCGAGTGACCCTTGGCCAGCAAAGGCAATGCACTGGCCAGGCAGTGCTCCCCCGCTAGCTGGTTGCTGGTGACGATCGCCTCGATCAGCTCGCTGTCCGCCAGATCATCCGACAGATAGTCAGTGGTTCCGGCATTGGGGATCAGGCCATCCAGCGTGCACCAGGCATGGCCTATCTGCTGGCCGGCGCTGGCCGCTTGTTTTTCGTCATGCAGCTGCCAAGGCAAGCGCAATAGCTGGCTGCCATAGCGAGCGCCCAATGTCATGAGTGCCTCTTCATCCTTGCCACTTGCGGCAACGCGATGCCCCTGTTCCAGCATCCGTTCCACCAAAGCCAAGCCAAGTCCATTGCTTGCGCCCGTAACCCAAAAACTGCGTGAGTTAGTCAAGACGTTTTTCCCCTAATGCTGCTGGCGTGGCAGGCTCTTGAAAGCCTCCAGTGCACGCAAGCGACTGCTACTGAGTTCGACTATTGGGCTGTGATACAAATTATTAGCAAAAAGATCGGCCGACTTCACTGGTAAATGAATGGCTTTTTCATCCAGCGCCTCCAGTTCAGGTACCCATTTACGAATGAAACGCCCCTGTGGGTCGAAGCGTTGCGACTGTGAAACCGGGTTGAATATGCGGAAATAGGGCACTGCGTCGGTGCCGGTAGACGCGCTCCACTGCCAGCCGCCGTTATTGGCGGCAAGGTCGCCGTCTATCAGGTGGCGCATGAAATGCCGCTCGCCCTTGCGCCAGTCGATCAGCAGGTTCTTGCTGAGGAACATGGCCACGACCATGCGCAAGCGGTTGTGCATCCAGCCGGTATGCAGCAGCTGGCGCATGGCCGCGTCGATGATCGGGAAGCCGGTGCGACCCTGTTCCCAGGCCTCGAGGTCCGCCGGGGCATCGCGCCAGGGCAGGGCTTCGGTGTGAACGCGAAACGCGCGGTGGCGCGACACCTGCGGATAACCGGTCAGGATGTGTTTGTAGAACTCGCGCCACAGCAGTTCGTTGATCCAGGTCTGCACGCCGCTGCTACCGCTGTCGAACTCGCCCCGGTTGCTGGCCAGGGCACCGTGCAGGCATTGCCGCGGCGAGATGACACCGGCGGCCAGGTAGGCCGAAAGCTGGCTGGTGCCGGGCCTGGCCGGCAGGTCACGCAGATGCTGATAGTCGTCGATGGTTTCGTCAAGGAAGCGAGACAGCCGACCCTGCGCCTCGGCCTCACCCGCCGGCCAGTGTTCACGCAGGGCGCGTGCAGGGTGTTGGAAACCGTCCACCTGTTGCGGGATAGGGTCGCTATGGATCTGCAGCGGCGCCTGACGCTTCACCCGTGGGGCCAGTGCAGGCAGGCTGCGGTGCAGGTGTTCGAGGCAGGTTTTCTTGAACTGGCTGAACACCTGGAAATAACCGCCACTGCGGGTGAGGATGGTCCCCGGGCGGAACAACAACTGGTCAAGGTGACTGTGGGCCTGGATCGACGATTGTTCCAGCAGCGCCCGCGTGGCGTCGTCGCGCTGCTGTTCGTTTATGCCGTACTCCTCGTTCCAGTGCACGCTGGCGACCTGGTGTTGGCGACATACCTCCAGCACGGCTTGCGGTGCCTGCTCCCAGGTATCGATCTTGCGAATCAGCAGGGGGATGTTCAGCTGCTCCAGCGACTGGCGCAGCTCACGCAGGTTGCGCAGCCAGAAGTCGACCTTGCAGGCCGCATCGTCGTGGGCCTGCCATTGCCCGGGGCTGACCAGCCACAGGGCGATGGTCGGGCCGCGTTCAGCGGCAGCGCTGAGCGCGGTGTTGTCATCGACGCGCAGGTCGCTGCGCAGCCAGGTCAGGTGCATGGTGTTGTCATCTCTACAGGCTGGCGGTGTTGTGCTTGAAGCAAGCGCAATGCCGCCTGCGGGGTATCGAAAAGGAAAAGATCTGGCAGCCCGCAAGCTTTCAAGCGGGCTTCATGCAGCGCCAGCGTGGCGCCGCCCAGCAGCTTGGTGCCTGGTAAGCCTTGCAGGGTGCGCAACAAAGCCCTGTCGTCGATGCGTGGCCCCAGGTGAATGAGCATCGCCCAAGGCCTCAGCGCGCTGACCGCACTTTGCAGTTGTGCCGCGGCCAGCGGTTGTTCGAGCACCTCGACCGGCATGCCGTTGCTGGTAAGCAGCCAGGCGCAAAGCCACAAACCAGGGCTGAAGGCGCGCTCGCTGTCCTCGATCAGCAATACGGCCGGGCCTTGCAGCAGCTGGTTGTCGTGATAGACGCGGGCGCCGAGCTTGCTGCGCAGCCAGCTGTGGAAAAACACCTGTTCAAGCCGCGCATTGAAGTAGGTGCGCCAGCGCAAATCGAGCTGGTCGAGCAGCGGCAACAGCAATTGCTCACACAGGGTGACCGCTGGGTAAAGGGCCATTGCCTGGTTGAGCTGTTGGTCGAGGGCGCGTTGCGACAGGTTGGCGATGGCTTCGATCAGTTGGGCTTGCCTGGCCTGCCAGTCACCTTTCGGCGGCGTGGTGGTCGGTTTGTCGAGCAATTCACGGACCTGGCCTACCGAGGCGCCGCGTTGCAGCCAGGCCAAGACTGCTTCGACCCGCTCGACCTGGTCGAGCGAATACAGGCGGTGTCCCTTGGCGGTGCGCTGGGGCTTGAGCAGGCCGTAGCGACGCTCCCAGGCACGCAGGGTGACCGGGTTCACGCCGGTGCGCCGGGCCAGTTCGCCGATGGGTAGCAGGGTTTCAGACGGCATTGCGCAAACCCAGGCTTTCCGGGTGCGGCTGCAGGTAGGCCTGTTGCTGCAGGTACGGGTCGGGGTGTTTGCGCAAATGGTGCTTGAGCAGCGTCAGCGGCACCACCAATGGCACAACACCCTGCTGGTATTGAGCGATGATGGTCTCCAGCTCGACCTTGTCCTCCTGGGTCAGGGCATGCTTGAAGTAACCACTCAGGTGCTGCAGCACGTTGCAGTGGGTGCCGCGGCTGGCACAGCGGCGCAGGGCGTGCATCAGCTGGCTGAAGTAGTGCGGGCCGATGCGCTGTGGGTCATCGTCCTTGCTCATGCTGCCGAGCAGGCGCCCGAGGGTGCGATAGGCCTGGGGATTGTTGGCCATCAGCAGGTACTTGTAACGCGAGTGGAAGCGCACCAAGGCACCTCGGCTCAGGCCAGCGACCAACAGGCGTTGCCAGTCGGCGTAGGCGTACACGCGGCTGATGAAGTTCTCCCGCAGCACCGGGTCATGCAGGCGCCCTTCCTCTTCCACGGGCAGATCGGGCCGCAGCGCACAAAACGCCTGGGCGTAGACCCCACGGCCGGCGTTGAAGGCAGGGTGGCCGTCGGCCTGGTACACCTTGACCCGCTCCAGGCCGCAGGACGGCGACTTCTGCATGAAGATGTAGCCGCAGATGTCGTCCATTTGGGCGGCCATCTGTTCGCCATAACTGCGCAGCGGGCCGGTCACGTCCAGGTCTGGGTTTCGGGTGCCCAGCACTTTCGGCTGCTCGGGGTTGCCGACCAGGCGGATGGGGTCTCGGGGGACGCTGAGGCCGATGGCCACTTCCGGGCATACCGGTAACCAGTCGAAGTGCGCTTCCAGCTGGGTGCGGCACAGGTCGGAGGACTTGTGACCGCCGTTATAGCGCACACTGTGCCCGGTCAGGCAGGCGCTAATGGCGATGCGCGGCTTGCTGTGAGCGGATGGGTCGTGCATGGCTGCCTCCAGTAAACCTGTACATGGATAAAGCTTTGTACAGGTTTATTCCAGCACAGCCCTGACGTTATGCAAACCATTTTTTTGCCTGGCACTGTCACTCGAGGTGTTCGAGCAGTCGGCGCGCCGCTTCCTGGCCGCTGAGCCAGGCGCCTTCGACACGCCCCGACAGGCACCAGTCGCCACAGGCGTACAGGCCCTGGTCGGCGTCGGCCAGCGCGCCCCATTCATGGTTACTGGTAGGGCGGGCGTACAGCCAGCGATGGGCCAGGGCGAAGGTGGGGGCCGGTACTACGCAGCCGACCAGTTCGGCGAATTCGCCCCACAGTTGCTCGATCACCTCTTCCTTGGCCAGGTCGATGTGCTGGCGGCTCCAGTCCGACGTGGCATGCAGCACCCAGGTATCGAGCTGCTCGTCACGCCCCGGTTTGCTGCGGTTGCGGGCCAGCCAGTCGAGCGGGCTGTCCTGTACGAAGCAACCTTGCATCGGCGTGTCCAGCGCAGCCTGGAAGCCCAGCGCAACGGCCCAGGTAGGCTCCATTTGTACCCCGGCGGCCACGGCGGCCAGTTTCGGGGTAGCCGCCAGCAGTGGCGTGGCCTGCGGCGCCGGTACCGCGATCACCACGCGGCTGTAGGGGCCGTGGCTGCAGCCTTCGGTGTCCTGCAGGTGCCAGTACTGCTTGCCGCGGAATACCTCGGCGATGCGGCAGCCGAAGTTGACCGTGACGTCCTTGAGCAGGCCGCGGGTAATCGCGCTCATGCGGGGCACGCCGACCCAGCGCGTCTGTTCGTCGGGGGAGGGGCTGAGTATGCCGTTGTGGTAGTTGTACAGCTGCGGCTTCCACTGTTCGGCCCAGCCAGCTGCAACCCATTGCTGCACCTGCTCGACAAAGCGCCGGTCACGGGCGGTGAAGTACTGGGCGCCGAGGTCGAGGGCGCCGGCTTCGCTGCGCTTGCTGGCCATGCGCCCGCCACTACCGTGGCCTTTGTCGAACAAGTGCACGGATTGCCCGGCCTTTTGCAAGGCCTGGGCAGCTGACAAGCCGGCGATACCGGCTCCGATGATGGCAATAGGTACTGTCATGATGGCCTCTTCAAACCTTGCTGTGAGCAGACTACGCTGTCAGGCAAACCTGTACAATGCACAACTTTTGTATAAGGTTATTCCGCTTGGCGGGCAGGTTGGCCTATGTTTATCCGAGAGCGTCGGGTCAAAAAAGTGCCTTGATGTTAAAAATAGACCACCGCTGCATTCTGCGAGGACACAGCCATGCATATATTGCTGACAGGCGGTACTGGATTGATCGGCAAGCACCTTTGTCAGTACTGGCTCGGCCAGGGCCATCGCCTGACGGTGTGGAGCCGGCGACCGGAGCAGGTAGCGAAAATCTGCGGCACTGGCGTACGTGGTATTGCCCGCCTGGAGCAGCTGGAGGCGGACGACCACCTGGATGCAGTGGTCAACCTGGCCGGTGCACCCATTGCCGACCGGCACTGGACAGCTGCGCGGCGCAACCTGCTGTGGGCCAGCCGCATCACCCTCACCGAGCAGTTGCAGGCTTGGCTGGGCACCCGGGAGCAGCGCCCGGAAGTGCTGATTTCCGGTTCGGCGGTGGGCTGGTACGGTGACGGCGGCGAGCGCGAGCTTACCGAGGCCTCATCGCCGGTGCGTGAAGACTTCGCCAGTCAGCTGTGCATCGCTTGGGAAGAAACGGCCCAGCGTTCCCAAGCCCAGGGCATTCGCGTGGTACTGGTGCGTACCGGGCTGGTACTGGCCAGCGATGGCGGCTTTTTGTCGCGCCTGCGCCTGCCCTTCAAGCTGGGGCTGGGCGGGCCGTTGGGGGACGGGCGGCAGTGGATGCCCTGGGTTCATATCGACGACCAGGTGGCCCTGATCGATTTTCTCTTGCAGCACAAGGATACCAGCGGTCCTTATAATGCCTGCGCTCCGGAGCCGGTACGCAACCGCGAGTTTGCCAAGCGCCTGGGCCGTACCCTGCACCGTCCGGCACTGCTGCCGGTACCGGCACTGTTGCTCAAGGCCGGCCTGGGCGAGCTGTCCATCCTGCTGCTCGGCGGCCAGCGGGCGCGCCCGGCCCGTTTGCTGGGCGCAGGTTTCACCTTCCGCTTCAACGATCTGCAATCGGCCCTGGACAACTTGTCCAGCCGCCTCTGACATAGGACGCTGCATGACCGATCACGCCTTGCTACTGGTCAACCTGGGTTCCCCGGCTTCCACTTCGGTGGCCGATGTGCGCCGCTATCTCAACCAGTTCCTCATGGACCCGTATGTGATCGACTTGCCGTGGCCGGTGCGACGCTTGCTGGTGTCGCTGATCCTGGTCAAGCGCCCGGAGCAGTCGGCGCACGCCTACGCCTCGATCTGGTGGGAGGAGGGCTCGCCACTGGTTGAGCTGACCCGTCGCCTGCAGGCGGCGATGGTGGCGCACTGGCCCCATGGCCCGGTGGAAATTGCCATGCGCTACGGCCAGCCGGCCTTGCCCGATGTGCTGGAGCGCCTGGCAGCCCAAGGTGTGCGCAAGGTGACGTTGGCGCCACTTTATCCACAGTTCGCCGACAGTACGGTGACCACTGTGGTCGAGCTGGCAAAACAGACGGTCAGCCAGCGCCAATTGCCGCTGCAGATGCGCGTGCTGCAGCCGTTTTATGAGCATCCGGATTACATCGAGGCACTGGTTGCCAGCGCCAGGCCGTACCTGGAGCAGGATTACGATCATCTGCTGTTGAGCTTCCACGGTTTGCCGGAGCGCCACCTGAAGAAGCTGGATCCCACTGGCAAGCATGACTTCCAGGCAGCCGATTGCTGCAAGGACGCCAGCGCCGAGATGCGCGCGGTGTGCTACCGCGGGCAGTGCCTGGCCACGGCCAAGGCCTTTGCGCAGAAAATGGGCATACCCGATGGCAAGTGGTCGGTGTCGTTCCAGTCGCGCCTGGGGCGGGCCAAATGGATCGAGCCCTACACCGAGGCGCGGCTGGACGAGCTGGCCAGGGCAGGGGTGAAGAAGCTGCTGGTGATGTGCCCGGCGTTCGTCGCGGACTGCATCGAAACGCTGGAAGAAATTGGCATGCGCGGCAGCGAGCAATTTATCGAGGCCGGCGGGCGGGAGCTGGTGCTGGTGCCGTGCCTGAACGATCACCCGGAATGGGTGAGGGTGTTGGCTGATATGTGCGAAAAGGCCTGATTTACAGGTTGCCTGTACCGGCCCTATCGCCGGCAAGCCAGCTCCCGCAATGTGCTCACAGTTCTTGAAAACTGTAGGGTACCTGTGGGGGCTGGCTTGCCGGCGATAGGGCCAGATCAGCCTGAAGCGGGATCAAGGCTGTTGATCATCCAGCTTCTTGTGCTTCCAGCCATCATTGCCCGGCAAGATCAGGTTCAGGGCGATGGCCACGATGGCACACAGGGCGATGCCTTTCAGGCCCCAGTCATCCGGGCCGTCACCGCTGCCGATCAGTACGCCGCCGATACCGAATACCAGGGTTACCGATACGATCACCAGGTTGCGCGCTTCGGCCAGGTCGATCTTGTGGCGGATCATGGTGTTCATGCCCACCGCCGCGATCGAGCCGAACAACAGGCACAGGATGCCGCCCATCACGGGCACCGGAATGCTCTGCAGCAGCGCGCCGAACTTGCCGATGAAGGCCAGGGTGATGGCAAAGAACGCCGCCCAGGTCATGATCTTCGGGTTGTAGTTCTTGGTCAGCATCACCGCGCCAGTCACTTCGGCGTAGGTGGTGTTGGGCGGGCCGCCGAACAGGCCGGCTGCCGTGGTGGCCAGGCCGTCACCCAGCAGGGTGCGGTGCAGGCCGGGCTTTTTCAGGTAGTCACGGCCGGTCACACTACCGACCGCGATAACCCCGCCGATATGCTCGATGGCCGGTGCAAGGGCCACTGGGACGATGAACAGGATGGCCTGCCAGTTGAATGCCGGTGCGGTGAAGTTGGGGATCTCCAGCCACGGTGCGGCGGCGATCTTGGCGGTGTCGACCACGCCGAACGCGAATGCCAGGGCAAAGCCCACCAATACCCCGGAGATAATCGGCACCAGGCGGAAGATGCCCTTGCCGAATACCGCCACGATAAGGGTGGTGAGCAGCGCGGGCATGGAGATCAGCATCGCGGTCTGGTAGGGCATCAGCGCAGCGCCGTCACCGCCTTTGCCCATGGCCATGTTGGCGGCGATCGGTGCCATGGCCAGGCCGATGGAGATGATCACCGGGCCAATCACCACCGGCGGCAGCATGCGGTCGATGAAACCGGTGCCTTTGATTTTCACCATCATGCCCATGAAGGTGTACACGAAGCCTGCTGCCATCACGCCGCCCATGGTCTCGGCCAGGCCGAACTGGCCCTTGGCGAGGATGATCGGGGTAATGAAGGCAAAGCTCGAAGCCAGGAATACCGGTACCTGACGGCCGGTGACCAGCTGGAACAGCAGCGTGCCGATGCCGGCGGTGAACAGCGCGACGTTCGGGTCGAGGCCGGTGATCAGTGGCATCAGCACCAGCGCGCCGAATGCCACGAAGAGCATCTGCGCGCCCGAAACGACCTGGCGCCAGAGCGGGTCGTTGAAGCCGTCCTGCATGGTCAGGCGTCCTTTTGCTTGGTGCCGAAGATCTTGTCACCGGCATCGCCCAGGCCAGGCACGATATAGCCGTGTTCGTTCAGGCGCTGGTCGATCGAGGCGGTGTAGATCTGCACGTCCGGGTGGGCTTTTTCCACCGCTTCGATGCCTTCGGGCGCGGCCACCAGCACCATGGCGCGGATTTCCTTGCAGCCCGCTTTTTTCAGCAGGTCGATGGTGGCGACCATCGAAGCACCGGTGGCCAGCATCGGGTCGATGATCAGCGCCAGGCGCTGGTTGATGTCCGGCGCGAGCTTTTCCAGGTAGGTGTGGGCTTCGAGGGTTTCTTCATTGCGGGCGACGCCGACGGCGCTGACCTTGGCGCCCGGGATCAGGCTGAGCACGCCGTCGAGCATGCCGATGCCGGCACGCAGGATCGGTACTACAGTGATCTTCTTGCCGGCGATTTTTTCC
>NZ_JABMCW010000232.1:0-9026 GCF_013179705.1 Pseudomonas sp. CM25
TTTGCGGGGCGCATGGAGAAACCGATGAAGCTGGTGGCGGCGCTGTTCCTGGCGTTCACCATTGTGCTGGCCCTGACCAAGGACTGGCAGACCGTGGCCGAGTACGCGCCGGTGGTGGGGCTGGCGGCGTTGCTGTTCAACCTGCTCAGCCTGGCAGTTGGCTACTTTGTACCGCGCCTGCTGAACATTCCCAAACGCCAGGCGATCGCCATCGGCATGGAGATCGGTATTCACAACGGCACCTTGGCGATTGCCCTGGCCTTGAGCCCTTCGCTGCTGAACAACCCGACCATGGCCGTGCCGGCGGCGCTGTACAGCTTGATCATGTTCTTTACTGCGGCGGGGTTTGGCTGGTGGGTGAGCCGCGGGCATGTGGCGGCGCGGGCTGAGGGGGAGACGGTGAATTGAGGGGAGGCCATGGTGCTTTTGCTGGCAGGTCATGGGGTTGCGGGGGATTGCATCAGGGCTGACAGGTGCTTGCCGCAGCAGTTGCAGCGCCTATGAGATCGAGCGCCGCCAGCGCGGCGCTTCGCGGGTGTCCGCCACCACATCTTCATCGCCTCTGAAACCGAGCGCCGCCCGCGCGGCGCTCGATCTCATAGGCGCTGCACCTCTTATGGCAAACGCCTTTCAGCCCGGATGCTATCCCTCTTGGAACATGCCCAACCAACAACCCCGCCCCAGCACAGCCACCTTCAGCCGCTCTTCCCGCGCAACTGCCGCTTCAACACCTTCAACGGCGGCGCGTAGAAAAAACCGAACGAAACACACCCGGTCCGCCCCTTCACCGCATGGTGCAGCCGGTGCGCCCGGTGCAGGCGTTTGAGGTAACCGTTGACCGGCCGAAGCTTGCGCGGCCAGTGCCGGTGGAAGAAACCGTCGTGGGCCACCACATACAGCACCCCGTACCCCGCCACACCAGCGCCCACCCACTGCAACGGTGCATACCCTGCCTTGCCTGATGCCACCAGCGCGGTAGCGATCAGCCCCAGGGCCAACAGATACAGGTCGTTGGTTTCGAGCATGCCCAGCTGTGGCTCATGGTGAGATCGATGCAGCCACCAGCCCCAACCATGCATGATGTATTTGTGAGCCAGCGTGCCAACGCCCTCCATGGTCACCAGGGTGCCGAACAAGATGGCGAGATTGAACAGCATGGAACGGTCCAGGTGATGGCCAAGGAAAGTGCAAGGGTACCCACTGGCTGCGTTTTTTGCCATGCAGGCGTGCCGGCTGCAGGCCCTTTGCCGATGAAGCCATTGTCATCTTTTCACCCTTGACCTCGTCTGTCCCGGGGCGTAAGGTCCGCGACGCAATTTTGCTTCCCTGAACAGGAGACCTGCATTGGACAGTAGCCCCAGTCGCTTGCGACAGGCCCACGTGGCGCGCTAGCCTGGCAGTGTCCTGCACTGTCTGGCCGCAATGGCAAGACGGTGGTTTCTTGTAACCCCCTCTTCTCTTCCCCTCCCCCGTGGTCCTGCGCATTTTCTGGTTTTTCAACCGCGCCACCTGATGGCGTACGTGCGGGCATTTGCCCGTGGAAGAGGTTTGCTATGGATTGGAAAGTATTTCTGCTGCGCGTCAGCATCGCCCTGATGTTGGGGGCGCTGATCGGTGCCGAGCGCCAACTGCGCCAACGCCTGACCGGACTGCGCACCAACGCGCTGGTCAGCACCGGTGCCTGCCTGTTCGTCCTCATGACCCAGGCGGTGCCAGGCATGCTCCCTGCCGACGCCTCGCGGGTTGCCGCGTATGTGGTCTCGGGCATCGGCTTTCTGGGTGGCGGTGTGATCATGCGCGACGGCTTCAACGTACGCGGCCTGAACACCGCCGCTACCTTGTGGTGCACGGCGGCGGTCGGCGTGCTGTGCAGCCTGGGGCTGCTGCTGGAGGCGGCACTGGGCAGCCTGGTGATTCTGTGCGCCAACATCCTGCTACGCGACATCGCCCAGCGCCTGGACCGCCAGGACGTGGTGCCGGCCAGCGAAGTGGAACAGCACTTTGAAGTGCGCATCGTCTGCCGTGCCGAGGACGAGATCCAGGTTCGCAGCTTGATGCTGCATAGCCTGGCCGACCCTGAGCTGCGCCTGCAGTCGCTGCAAAGCGAAGACCTGGCCAACCCGGCCCGCCTGGAAGTGCGCGCCGAGCTGCTGGGCACGGCGCAGGCACCGGGGCAACTGGAGCGCTTGGTCAGCCGGGTCAGCCTGGAGAAAGGTGTAAGCTCGGTGCGCTGGCAGCTGCAGCCACAGGTACTGAGAGCAGATTGAAACAACAGGACAGACGCATGCGCATTGGCCCTACCCTTGAGCACGACATCCAGTGGCTGCCCGGCATCAAGCGTTCGACAAGGATCTGGGTTGGCGGTTGTGCGGGGTTCTGCGCAACGAGCGGGAGCAGCGGGCGCTGCGCCATGCGTCTTCAACTGAGGCTTCAGGCTTTATGGCGCCACGCCAACCCCTGCATTTGCCGCTACGCAAAATCCATCCCGGCCCTGCCGCTTGGCCTGGTACAGCGCGCCGTCGGCGGCCGCCATCAGCCTCTCGGCCGTCACCCCTTCCCGCGCCAGATCACCGACCGCAATCCCGGCACTGAACGACACGCGCCCCAGCGGGCTCCCGCCGTGCTCGAGCAACTGGCGCCGCAGCAATTGCTGCACTTCCACTACCAGCACCTCTGCCCCGTGTGTATCGGTATCGGGCAACAGTAGCGTGAACTCCTCTCCGCCATAGCGCACGGCCAGGTCTGCTGGCCGCTTCAGGGCCTGTTGCAAGACTTCAGCGAAGCGCCGCAGGCACTGGTCGCCCGCAGGATGCCCGTAAAGGTCGTTATAGGCCTTGAAGTAATCCAGATCGAGCATCACCAATGCCACCGGGTAGCCCTGTCGCCGCGCACGCTTCAATTCTGCCTCGAACACCGCATCCAGGCGACGACGGTTTCCCAATCCAGTCAGGCTGTCGGTCAAGGCCAGCGCCTTCAGCGTCTGGTGCGCCTGGTGCAGCGCCCGCTCGATGGTTATTCGTTCGCGTAACTGGCGCAGCACCACCCCAGCAAATGCTGCCAGGCCCAGCAACAACAGCAACAACACCGCCAGCGACTTGATGGCATCGTGGCGCCAGGGCGCGACGATGGATTCACGCGACAAGCCTGCTTCAACCACCAGCGGATAACTCGACAGCGCGCGGTAGGCGTATAGCCGAGCCGTCCCGTCTACCACCGCTACTGCCTCTGCTACCCCCTCCGCAGCGTAAGGCAAGTGGTTACGGAAGATCTCGCTGTTGGCCAGGCTTCGGCCTACCGCCGGCTCGACGAACGGTCGCCGTACCAGGATGGTCCCGTCACGCTTGGCCAACACCAGCGCGCCACGCTCGTCAATCTTGAAATCGCCGTAATACTGCACGAACCATTGCACTTTGATGGTGCCCAGCAGGACGCCAGCGAAGCTGCCGTCGGGGTACTCCAGGCGCCTGGAAATGGGAATGATCAGGTCGCCCGTCGAGCGGCTGCGCACCACCGAACCGACCCGCACACCGCGGTCGGCATGGTCACGGTGATAGACAAAATAATCCCGGTCGGCATTGTTGGCATTGGCGGGGATAAGCGCCTGATCGGTAACGATCCAGTGGCCATCCGGGCCATACACGAACAGCCCGTGCAACTGCGGCATGATGCTTTTCTGCTTGGCCAGCAGTGCATGCAGCCGGGGCCGGTTGATGTGGTCGAAACCGTCGCCTTCAAGGCGCTCGGCCAACGTAGCGGTGATGGCGTCGACCTGGCGGATGGCGTCTTCGGCATGCTGGGCCGTGGCCCGGGCCAGGTTGGTGACGATGTTCTCGGCATTGCTGAAGGCGTGCCGGTAGTCGCGCCAGATACGCCAGCCTTCCACCAGGGCGAAGGCCAGCATCACCACCAGCATGAATGCCAATACCAGGCGGAACAACGCCACAGCGCGCCCCTCGCCGGCTACCGCGATAAGCCCGTCATCATCCTGTTTCCTGGCTGCGCACATTCAAATCCCTAGCCATACGGCATTTTGCCGCCTTTCACTATAGTTCAGGGCCGCCGGAGCGAAACCCGTCGCGAAAAAGATTAAACCTTTGCCTCCCCCGCACCCTCAACCGTACGCGACACTGACGTCGCGCCACGGTTTAAGGAGTGAAGCATGAGCAGTCTCTTCATCAAGCGCGTTGGTTTGTCCATGGTATTGGGCCTGGCATCGGTCCAGGCGATGGCAGCCAGTTCAGATGATTTTGTCGACGCGGCCACCGAAGCTGGCATTGCCGAGGTGGTAACCGGCAAGCTGGCCCTGGAAAAAAGCCAGGACGCCGAGATCAAGACATTCGCCCAGCAGATGGTCACCGACCACACCCAGGCCAACCAGAAACTCGGCGACATTGCCCGCAAGCTGGATATCTCAGTGCCCGATGAGGCGGCCATGACCGACAAGGTCAAGAAAATGATCCTGGAGTGGCGCGACGAGTCGTTCGACAAGTCTTACGTCAACAACCAGGTCGACGCCCACGAAAAAGCAGTGGAGCTGTTCAAGAAAGAAGCTGCTTCGTCCGACAAGGCGGAGCTGAAGGCCTTCGCCAGCGAGACCCTGCCGAAACTCGAAAAGCACCTGGAACACGCCAAAGCGCTTCAGACCAAGCACGGCAAGTGAGGCCCAGCATGACTAATGATGCATTGAAAACCGAAGTACTGACCCGCCTGTTACATGCGCACCCCCAAGGGCTGGGCAAGGAAGTGCTGGATAACTACCGCGGCGAGAAGGCCGTGGCCGGCATGCTCAAGACGTTGCAGGAGGCGGGTTTGATTCATGATGGCAGCGTGACGGTGGGCAATGACCACCAGATCAGCGTGAGCTATCCGATCAAGTTGTCTGCTGCGGGTGTCGAGGCAGCCAGACAGGCCGAGGCCTGACAATCCTGGGGGCACACCGCTAGTCAGGCAAATCAGGGGCCGCTTTGCGGTCCCTGATGACGTCGAGTGACGCTAGCCTTCACTGTTTCTTTTCCACATCCCTTGGCGGTTTGGCCGGCCCTTGCGGGTCGACCTGCGGGTCATCGGCATCCGGCGAATCGGGGTCGAACCCCAGGTCATTCGGCTTATCTGACTGTTCGGACGAGTGAGGTCCTTCTTTGTTTGGCGCTTTAGATTCAGGCATGGCTATCTCCCGTGAGTGTCCATAGAAGAAAGCAGCCGTCCGCGAAAGTTTGATTAATCTGCAACCGCAGGCAGTTGCGCCCTGCACTGCGCAAGTGCCTCGTCCCGCTCCCTCAGGTGCTCCTCCAGCCGCTGCAACTGGCGAGCCTGTTCGGCGCAAAGGTCGCGCCTGTCCTGCAGGCTTTGGGTCTGCACATCCAGCTGCCGGCGCATTTCGTCGCTGGCGCCCTGGGCCTGGGCGAGCATCGTGCGCAACCCCTGTATTTGTGCGTCGCGCTGCTCTAGCAGCTGGTCTTGCGCCCGGCACTCATTGGCGGCCTGGCGGTGTTCGCCCAGCAAGCGCTCGTTGTCGCGGTGAAGGCGGGTCAGCTCGTCCTGCTTGACGATCATGCCCTGTTGCAACTGGCGTAGTTCCAGCTGCAACTGCTGCAGCTGCGCTTCGTGGCGGCGCTGCTCCTGATCGCGCTGTTCACGGCTGGCCGTGCGGTAGTGCTCCAGCGCATCGCGGGCATGGCGGTGCTTGTCCTCCAGCGATTTGACCTGCTCGTCCTTGTCGGCCAGGCGCACCTGCATTTCACCCAGCGACTGATTGAGGCTGGCGCTGCGCAGTTGTTCGGCCTGCAGCGTGCTCTGGGTGGACAGCAGCTTTTGCGACTCGGCTGCCAGCGCAGTCACGTCGATCTGGTGCTGCTGATGGGCTGCAGCCAGCGCCTGTTGCGCGATCGCAAGCTGCGCTTCCAGTTGTTCGCGCTGCTCGGTGAATGTGCTTTCGGCTTGCTCGATCCTGAGGTCCGCCTCGTCCTGCAGCTGCGTGGCCAGTTGGCCGACCAGGCGGCTGAGCACTTCGCTCAGCGCTACGCCCCCTTCCGACGCCACCGGCTGCTGGCCGTTCAGTTCCTTCAAATAGCGATGAATCGTGGTCTTCGACCCGGTATTGCCCAGCTCTATACGTATGGCGTCGATGCTGGGGTTTTCGCCCCGGGCAATCAGCGCCTGACGTGCCTGCTGCACTACGACCTTGTTGATACCGCCCCGGCCCATGCTTGCTCCTACGATTTTGTACTGTGTTATGTACCATGTAATTACATACCAATTATGACGATAGTTGGGCTGCCCCGCAATGCTTGATTAAGGTGGAATAATCACGGCTTATCGCATGTTAGGTGAAATTTCAGGCGTTTTTACGACGCAGCCGTACACACGTGCGCATCGCTAACGCATTCCAGCACCAGCCGGTGACGGGTTCGTGATCGAAGAAATGGGGAGGACGCAACGGCGCCAACGAGAGCGGAGATCGGCCTCAGCTAACGGAGGAGTATCGAAGGTGCCGCTGCTATTGCAGCAGCGGGGTGTTGCGGTGATCGTGTGCCGCCGCAACATCTTGCAGGGAAGTTTTTGAAGGCCATTCAGCCCTGATGCCAGTCAGTCAAGGCTAATGGGGCTGCTGTGCAGCCCATCGCCGGCAAGCCAGCTCCCACCCCGACCGCATCGCATTCAAACCATGCGTCGTACCTGTGGGAGCCAAGCTTGCTGGATGCCTGCTCCATCCGACCGCATCGCATTCAAACTATGCGCCGTAGCTGTGGGAGCCAAGCTTGCTGGATGCCTGCTCCATCCGACCGCATCGCATTCAAACCATGCGCCGTACCTGTGGGAGCCAAGCTTGCTGGATGCCTGCTCCATCCGACCGCATCGCATTCAAACCATGCGCCGTACCTGTGGGAGCCAAGCTTGCTGGATGCCTTCTCCATCCGACCGCATCGCATTCAAACCATGCGCCGTACCTGTGGGAGCCAAGCTTGCTGGATGCCTGCTCCATCCGACCGCATCGCATTCAAGCCATGCGCCGTACTTGTGGGAGCCTGGCTTGCCGGCGATGGGCCGCCGAGCGGCCCCAATTGCTTAACTGACTGGCATTCAGCTGTGCCCTGCCAACTTTAGAGCAACCGTTGCACCTGCGCCGGGGTGCGCCGCATCAGTACCTTGCCATGGCGCACCGACACCAGCGCATGCCCCTGGCTGCGCACCATCTCGTAATCGTCTGGGGCCGACAGCAGCAACAGGTTCGCCGGCCGCCCGACCTCGATGCCGTAGCGCTCGCCCAGGTTCAGGGTGCGGGCGCTGTTGTCGGTAATCAGATCCAGGCAGCGCTGCAGGTCGTCGTAGCCGAGCATGTGGCAGATATGCAGCCCGGCCTCGAGTATGCGCAGGATGTTGCCGTTGCCCAGCGGGTACCACGGGTCGACGATGGAGTCCTGACCAAAGCACACGTTCATGCCGGCACGATCGATCTCGGCCACGCGGGTGACACCGCGTCGTTTAGGGTAGTTGTCGAAGCGCCCTTGCAGGTGAATGCTCTCGGTCGGGCACGACACGAAGTTGATGCCCGACAGCTTGAGCAGGCGGAACAGCTTGTAGCAGTAGGCATTGTCATACGAGCCCATGGCCACGGTATGGCTGGCCGTTACCCTGCTGCCCATGTCGCGTACCCGGGCTTCTTCGGCCAGCACTTCGAGAAATCGCGATTGCGGGTCGTCGGTTTCGTCGCAGTGCACATCCACCAGGCAGCCGCTGCGCTCGGCCAGGTCCATCAGGAACTTCACCGACGACACGCCCTGGTCGCGGGTGTTTTCGAAATGCGGAATACCACCGACGACGTCGGCGCCAATCGCCACCGCTTCGGTCATCAGCGCCCGGCCGTTGGCATACGACTCGATACCCTCCTGCGGGAAGGCAACGATCTGCAGGTCGACAAGCTCGCGCACTTCGTCACGCACCTCGACCATGGCCTTGAGCGCGGTGAGCGCGGGGTCGGTTACATCGACATGCGTGCGCACATGCTGGATGCCGTGGTCCACGAGCATGCCGATGGTTTTTTTCGCGCGGGTCTTGATGTCATCGTGGGTGGTGATTGCCTTGCGCTCGGCCCAGCATTCGATGCCTTCGAACAGGGTGCCGCTCATGTTCCACCTTGGTTCGCCGGCAGTAAGCGTGGCGTCCAGGTGGATATGCGGTTCGATGAAAGGCGCCACCACCAGGTTTTGCCCAGCGTCCAGGTCATCGGCGGCGCGTGGTGTCACCGGCTCGGGCTGGGGCACGATGGCGGCGATGCGCTCGGCGTTCAGTTCGATGCGGAACAGGCCGGGTTTGCCGCGCAGTCGGGCGTTGAGGATGTTCATCGAGGATCTCCTTGGGCTTTGCATTGCTCACACATCATAGCGGTTCGAGCCCTTTGATTTGGGAGATTTGCATCAGGGCTGACAGGCGCTGAAAATCCTGGGGCAAACACCTCTCAGCCCCCAATCACCCCCCATCCAACCCCATCTGCCAGAAATCAGCCTCAAGGCTCGACGCCTGGCCAAAAATACCGACCAGTTCGCCAAACCGCTGCTCGGTCATGCTCCGCGCCGCCAGCTCATCCAGGTGCTTGCGCGCTGCCGCTGCCACGCCCTGATAACCGTCCCCGGCATACTCGCCAATCCACTCGCGGTACGGGTGGTTGCTCAAGTCGCCGATCTGCTCTGCCAGGGCCCGCCCGATCTCGGCATAACCGATCACGCACGGCGCCAGTGCCACGTGCAGCTCCAGCAAGTCGCCCGCTGCACCGCAGTCCAGCACATAACGGGTATAGGCCACGGTGGCCTGGTGCTCGGGTGCCGCCTCGATGTCGGCCTGGGTCAGCCCCCAGCGCGCGCACAGGCGCAAGTGCAGCTCGGTTTCATCCAGAATCGCCGCCAGCCCCGCCTGTGCCGCGCGGATGTCGGCCGGGCGGCGACTTTTGTAGGCAGCCAGGGCCCAGGCGCGGGCGAACTGGACAAGGAACAGGTAGTCCTGCACCAGGTACGTCCGAAACGCCGCCTCAC
>NZ_JABMCW010000233.1:0-9025 GCF_013179705.1 Pseudomonas sp. CM25
GAAAGAACCAGTACCCGAAGAGGTCAGCAGCGGCCGCGACCGCGGCCACTGAAGCGTTGCCGGCTCACCCCTGGCTGAGGCGCTGTAGCTCCCGCCGGACCATGGCGACATAAGCTGGCGGGCCGAGCCGGTACAATTCACCGGCCACCCAACTCAACCAGGCGCCTTGCAACTGCTCGCGCCTGGCCAGCAAACGCGCAGCCTCAGCCATTGCACCAGCCTGGTGCTGCTGATGAAACTCGGCCCGAGATGGCGCCCGGTCAGCGTGGGTCATTCGCTGGCCTTGAAGGTGGTCAGTTCGCCCTTGCGCCATTTCGCAACCTTGCCGGTCACTGCCTTGAGCAACTTGCCCAGGCCTTCCTGCACCTGCTGCTGCGCGGCGAACACCAGCATTACCCCGTGGCCTTCACGGAACACGATGCCGTCCCCTTCGGGCACCGAGACGAAGGCGTAATCGCCCACGCCATAAACATTCAGTTTGATTTCGCGAAAACGCATTTCCAGCTTGCCGCCTTCGCGGCTGGGCAATACGGCGGCGCGGAAGTGGTCGCCGACCTTCAGTTCCAGGCGCTGCTTGTCGTCGACCACCAATGCACTTTCGGTGTCGATTTCAGCCATGTACAAGCCTTCGGGGCTTTGTTCGGTGACATAGATAAAGCGGCCCTGAAACAGTTGGGCCAATTTACCGCGCAAGTCGCCCAAGGCGAACAACGCATGGGTATCAAGAGTGCTGACTGCCAATGAAGTAATCCTCAACCGGTTACAACCCGCCCTCAACTCTGTTCGGTGAGGCACGGCCATTTCTTGTCGATAGGCGAAAAGAGTAATAAAGCGATATGCGAAATGTCTGTGCTCGCTGGCGATGCAGCGCGCAGGAATCTTTACTCTGGCTTGCCAGATCTGGCCTCAAGACAGGCTTTCGGCATATTCCCGATGCGGGAAGCGTAATGCCTGATAGCAAACCGGCCAGCAAAAAGGCGGCAGATTATGCCGGAGCTCGCACGAGAACGGGCTCTGTAATCCATCAACACATTACTGGGAGAAGAATATGCACGAAAACACTGAAATCCGTCGAGAGGCAAAGCATATTTCTTACACTGTAGCGGCCACTGCAACACGCTGCATCATCACCTGCAAGCCCTGAGACGGTCAGGCGGCCAGGCCCTTCTTCAGCTGTTGCTGCCAGGCAGCCTGGCACTCCAGCGCCTCTGCACGCGTGGCGAAGGCGGTACCACGGCGCTCGCCATTGACCAGCACCACCCAGCAAACACGCTTGCCCAGTGCCTGCAGGATGCCCGGCACACCCGAACCAATCATCACCGCGACATCGACTCGGCTATTCATCATTCCCTCCGGAATTAATTAGCACCCTAACGATAGCGCCATGATACGCGTGGTTGCGTAGAGAAAACAGCAGATCCCGGTACAGCAGTATTACGCCCGCAGCAACAAAACCGACCGCCCGCAACCAACAGCAAAAGCCCCAGGGATTGCTCCGAGGGGCTTGGCACCGCGCGCGGGGTTACACCTGGCGCTGGTGGCGGTCGAGCTGCTCGTGGCGCTCTTGGGCTTCGATGCAGTACTTGGTGGTCGGGCTGATCAGCAAGCGCTTCAGGCCGATAGGCTCACCACTGTCATCGCACCAGCCAAAGCTCTCGTCAGAGATGCGGTCCAGGGCCATCTCCAACTGTGGCAGCAGGCGCTGGTCGCGGTCGATGGCATTTACCAGCCAGCTCCGCTCTTCCTCGACCGAAGCCACGTCGGCCGGGTCCGACGGGGTGTCCAGGCCCTCGATGGTGGTACGGCTGAGCTCGATGCGTTCATGGGTGTCGACTTTCATCGCCTGCAGCAAGCCAGTGAAGAAGGCCAGCTGTTCAGCGTTCATGTAGTCATCGGCCGACATGGCCAGCAACTGTTCCTTGGTCATCGATTTCTCTATGAAAAAATGTGCATTTAGGCGATTCAGGTGCCGCCGAGGCCGGAGCATCGGCAGCGGAATTTTTCAAGCGCCAATCGGCACTCTTTTACAGGGGGCGGCAGTCTAAGGCGCCACGTCGCCATGAGCAACAGCAATCACGGGCTAATTTGCCGGAAACGGCCAGGATTCCGACAAGGCGGTAACAAAGTAATGCCGGGGTTCCCCGCAGGCGGACTTGATGGTGTACCTACCACTTACCAGGCGCTACGTGACGCAATGCCGCTCATGCAGGCCCTCGCCGAGCATGGGGAAAGGTACCTGCCCGCTATTGAAAGGCTCGATACGCTTGAAGGCAGCAGCATAAACTTCAAGGCGAAGAGGGCGAGATGCTGTATCCGGCGGCGATGACTCGGCAATCGGTACACACAGGGCGTGGAACAAGACCTGAGCGCACTGCCTGACTACGCGCCCCGACTGCCCGTGCAAGGTGAATGGGCGCTGCCTTTGCAGCGCCCTCGCTGTTCAGCGGTCCTTGAACTGCGCCTCACGTTTGGCAACAAACGCAGCCATGCCCTCCTTCTGATCGTGCGTGGCAAACGCTGCATGGAACACGCGACGCTCAAAACGCACACCCTCGCTGAGGGACACCTCAAAGGCACGGTTGACGCTTTCTTTGACCATCATGCTGACCGGGATCGACTTGCTGGCGATGGTCGCCGCGACTTTCAGCGCCTCTTCAACCAGTTCGGCCTGCGGCACGATGCGCGCCACCAGGCCAGCACGCTCGGCTTCCTCGGCACCCATCAAGCGGCCGGTCAGGCAGAGTTCCATCGCCTTGGCCTTGCCCACTGCGCGGGTCAGGCGCTGGGTGCCGCCCATGCCAGGCAATACACCCAGGTTGATTTCCGGTTGGCCGAACTTGGCATTGTCGCCGGCCAGGATGAAGTCACACATCATAGCCAGCTCACAGCCGCCGCCCAAAGCGAAGCCCGCGACTGCAGCAATGATCGGCTTGCGGCGATTGGCCACCCGGTCGGCGTCGCTGAACAGGTCGTCGACGTAGATCTGCGGGTACTGCAGGTCGGCCATTTCCTTGATATCGGCGCCAGCGGCAAACGCCTTGGCAGAACCGGTCAGCACCACGCAGCCGATGTTCGGATCACGCTCAAGCTGGTCCAGGGCCTGGTTGATCTCGCCAACGATCTGCGCGTTCAACGCGTTCAGGGCCTGGGGGCGGTTCAAGGTGATCAGGCCGACCTTGCCGTGGATGTCCAACAGGATGGTTTCGAATGCCATGCAGTCTGCTCCTTCAAAGATTGCGCGCAATAACCATGCGCTGAATGTCGCTGGTGCCTTCGTATATTTGGCAAACCCGGACGTCGCGGTAGATCCGCTCCAGCGGGAAGTCGCTCAGATAGCCATAACCGCCGAGGGTCTGCAAGGCATCCGAACAGACCTTTTCGGCCATTTCCGAGGCAAACAGCTTGGCCATCGACGCTTCCACCAGCGCCGGCCGCCCGGCATCGCGCAGCGCGGCGGCGTGCAACACCATCTGCCGGGCCACGGCAATTTTCGTCGCCATGTCGGCCAGGCGGAAGGCCACTGCCTGGTGCTCGATCAAGGTCTTGCCAAAGCTCTGCCGCTCGTTGGCATAGTCACGGGCCACCTCGAACGCCGCACGGGCCATGCCCACCGCCTGCGAAGCGATACCGATCCGCCCGCCTTCGAGGTTGGCCAGGGCGATCTTGTAGCCTTCGCCTTCGCCGCCCAGGCGGTTGGCGACCGGGACGCGCACGTTATCGAAGACGATCTGGCAGGTGTCGGAGGCGTGTTGGCCAAGCTTGTCTTCGACACGTGCCACTTGATAGCCCGGCGAATCCGTCGGCACGATAAAGGCACTGATGCCGCGCTTGCCAGCATCGGGGTCGGTCACGGCGAACACGATCACCACCCCGGCGTTCTGCCCCGAAGTAATGAATTGCTTGCTGCCGTTGAGCACATAGTGGTCGCCATCCAGGCGCGCGCGGGCCTTCAGGCTGCTGGCATCGGAGCCGGCCTGCGGTTCGGTCAGGGCGAAGGCGCCGAGCATGGCGCCGCTGGCCAGCGGCGTGAGAAACCGCTCTTTCTGCTGCTCGGTGCCGAACCGCAGGATGGGCACGCAGCCCACCGAGTTGTGCACGCTCATGATGGTCGAGCAGGCGCCGTCACCGGCGGCGATTTCTTCCAGGGCCATGGCGTAGGCCACATACCCGGTGTCGCTACCGCCCCACTGCTCCGGCACCAGCATGCCGAACAGCCCCAACTCGGCCATCTCGGCGATGGCCTCCTTGGGGAAGCGGTGCTCCTTGTCCCACTGTTCAGCAAAGGGTTTGAGACGCTCCTGGGCAAAGCCGCGTACCGCATCGGCGATCTGTTGTTGCTCGTCAGTTACCAGCATGGTTCACCTCAGTACAGGCATTCGACAGCCATGGCCGTGGCCTCGCCACCGCCGATGCAGATGGCCGCCACGCCACGGCGCAGGTTGTTCTGGCGCAGGGCCGAGAGCAGGGTCACCAGGATGCGCGCACCCGAGGCACCAATCGGGTGGCCCAGCGCACAGGCACCGCCATGGATATTGACCTTGTCGTGCGGCAGGTCGAGGTGCTTCATGGCCGCCAGGGTGACAACGGCGAAGGCCTCGTTGATCTCGAACAGGTCGACCTCGGCGAGGTTCCAGCCGGTGCGTTTCAACAGCTTGTCGATGGCACCGATCGGTGCGGTCGGGAACAGCGCCGGGGTGTCGGCGAAGGCCGCGTGGCCGTGGATCACCGCCAGCGGCTTGAGGCCGCGCTTGTCGGCTTCAGAGCGGCGCATCAGCACCAGCGCCGCGGCACCGTCGGAAATCGAGCTGGAGTTGGCGGCCGTCACAGTGCCGCCTTCACGGAAGGCCGGTTTAAGCTGCAGGATTTTGTCCAGGCGTGCCTTTGGCGGTTGCTCGTCATCCTTGATGGTGCGTTTCTCTTTGCCTTCAGTAACCTCAACCGGCACGATCTCGGCGGCAAAACGGCCGCTGCTGATGGCCTGCTGGGCGCGGGTCAGCGAGGTAATCGCGAACTGGTCCTGGGCTTCGCGGCTGAAGGCGTCGGCCTGTGCGCAGTCCTCGGCAAAAGTGCCCATCAGGCGGCCTTTGTCATAGGCGTCTTCCAGGCCGTCCATGAACATGTGGTCGATGATTTTGCCGTGGCCCATGCGGTAGCCGCCACGGGCCTTGTCCAGCAGGTAGGGGGCGTTGGTCATGCTCTCCATACCGCCAGCCACCACCACGTCGGCCGTGCCGGCCAGCAGCAGGTCATGGGCCATGATCGCGGCCTGCATGCCCGAGCCACACATCTTGTTCAGGGTGGTGCAGGTGGTGTGCTTGTCCAGCCCGGCGCCCAGCGCGGCCTGGCGCGCCGGGGCCTGGCCCTGGCCGGCAGGGAGTACGCAGCCGAACAGCACCTGTTCGACGCTGGCGGCATCGATGCCGGCGCGTTCCACGGCGCCACGAATGGCCGCGCTGCCCAGCTGTGGTGCAGTCAGGCTCTTGAGGTCGCCCTGCAGGCCGCCCATGGGCGTGCGCACGGCGCTGACGATGACGACCGGGTCGTTGGCGAGGGTCATGAGGGTTCTCCTTACTTGGCAGCCATGCGCAGCGCACCGTCGAGGCGGATCACCTCACCGTTGAGCATGCTGTTCTCGATGATATGACGGGCGAGTGCGGCGTATTCCTGCGGGCGACCCAGGCGCGGCGGGAACGGCACCCCGGCGGCCAGCGAAGCGCGCACTTCATCGCTCATGCCGGCCATCATCGGGGTTTCGAAGATGCCCGGGGCGATAGTCATCACACGGATGCCAAAACGCGCCAGCTCACGCGCGGCCGGCAAGGTCAGGCTGGCGATGGCGCCCTTGGAGGCTGCGTAGGCGGCCTGGCCGATCTGGCCATCATAGGCAGCGATGGACGCGGTGTTGATGATCACGCCACGTTCCCCGCCCTCCTCGGGCTGCCCTTCGGCCATGGCCGAAGCGGCCAGGCGCAGCAGGTTGAAGCTGCCGATCAGGTTGACGTTGATGACCTTGGAAAAGCTGGCCAGGCCATGCGGCCCTTGCTTGCCCAACACCTTCTCGGCACCGACGATGCCGGCGCAGTTGACCAGCCCGTGAATGCTGCCAAAGGCGTTCACGGTCGCATCCACCGCCGCCTGGGCAGCCTGCTCGTCACTGATGTCGGCCACCGCGAAGCGGGCGTTGTCACCCAGCTCGCGAGCCTTGGCCTCGACGGCCTGGGCATTGAGGTCGACCAGCATGACCTTGGCGCCAGCTTCGACCAGCATCTGCGCGGTGGCAGCACCCAGCCCGGATGCAGCGCCGCTGACGATGAAATGCTTGTTAGCTATTTGCATGATCGGTTTCCTTTCAGGCGCTGGCAGGGGTGGCCTGCTGCGCTTGTTGTTTGGCGACTTCCTGATTGCGCAGGATGAAGCGTTGCAGCTTGCCGCTCGGGGTCTTGGGCAGCTCGCTGACGAATTCGATTTCTCTGGGGTAGGCGTGGGCGTACAAACGCTGGCGCACGTGCTGACGCAGGGTTTCTTCCAGCTCGGCGCTGCCTGCAAACCCGCTGGCCAGCACCACGAAGGCCTTGATCAGCTCGGTGCGGTCCGGGTCTGGCTTGCCGATCACCGCTGCTTCGACTACCGCCGGGTGCTCGATCAGCGCGCTCTCCACATCGAACGGGCCAACCCGGTAGCCCGAGGTGGTGATCACATCGTCGCTGCGCCCGACGAAGCTGATGCTGCCGTCGTGGTTAAGCTCGACGGTGTCACCGCTGAGGTAGTACTTGCCGACGAAGGCCTTGGTCGACAAACCGTGGTAGCCGCCGAACCAGCACAACGGCGACTGCTCGCGGTCAACGGCGAGAATGCCCGGCTGGCCGGCAGGCAGTTCTCTGCCCTGCTCGTCCAGCACGACGATGCGGTGGCCGGGAATGGCAAAGCCGGCAGAGCCCAGATGCACCGGGTGCTGCAAACCATGGTGGTTGCACAGCACCATGCCCAGTTCGGTCTGGCCATAGTGATCATGAATGGTCACACCCAGCTCATCGGCGAACCAGCGGATCACTTCCGGGTTGAGCGGCTCGCCCGCACTGCTGACCACCCGCAGGCGGCCCTTGACCGGCGCGGCAAAGTCTTTGCCGGCCGCGATCAGCAGGCGATACGCGGTGGGCGAGCCGGCCAGGTTGGTGATGCCAAGCTTGTCGATTACCCGGGCGCAGCTTTCGACGCTGAACGGGCCATCGTAGAAGGTGGTGGCGTGGCCCAGCGACAGCGGGCCGGTAACGGCATAGTAAAGGCCATAGGCCCAACCCGGGTCGGCCAGGTTCCAGTAGTTGTCTTCAGGCCGCAGATCGATGGCGTCACGCATGTAGCCCTGGAAGGCGACAATAGCGCGCAACGGTACTTCAAGCGGCTTGGCCGGGCCGGTGGTGCCGGAAGTGAACATCAGCAGGAACGGGTCGTTGCCCGAACGCATGACAGGCTCGCATTCGTCCGAGGCGCTGCGCAGGCACTGCTCGAAATCCAGCTCGCCGCTGCGCGCCTTGACCGTGATAACAGTCGGGCAGGCATGCACGTCGTCCAGTTTGCTGCGGTTATTGCTGTCGGTGACGACCACCCGGGCGTGCGACTGCTCCAGTCGGTGTTCGATGGCCTTGGGCCCGAACGCCGTGAACAGGGGCTGGTACACCGCCCCGAGGCGCCATGTGGCGAGGATGGTGACAAGCAGCTCGGGCGTACGCGGCATCAACCCGGCGACACGCTCGCCGGGGCCCACGCCCTGCGCCTTGAGCACATTGGCAAAGCGGGCCGCTTCGACCTTGAGTTGATCGAAGCTGTAACAGGCACTGTTGCCGTCCCGGTCTTCATATACCAGCGCCGGCTTGCCCCCACCGGCATGGCGGTCACAGCATTCGACACAGGCATTGAGGGCATCTAGGTGATCATGCAGCGCCGCATTGGCGGCCTGGGCATGATCGAACGCTCGAGCGGCCTCGGCGTAATCGCGCATCGTCGGACTCCTGGTTTCTTGTTTTTGGAGTGGTCCGACGATGTTCGCGCCGCACGGGCATTGCGGCAATGGCCAAAATTGTCAAACTGGATGACTGGTTTGGCCGCTGCCCTCCTCAGCCCAGGGCACGGTCCATGCTTATCAGGTAATTTCGGGTCAATTGACGTTGCAAGGCTACCCGGTCAACCTGCAATTGCACATCCAGTACACGTACCTCGTCCAGGTATTGCGCTTCGCTCAGTTCAGCTCGCCGGCCTGACAGCACCGAACGCTGCTCGGCTGCGAGCTGATCCAGATTGTTGAAGGGTTGGGCAAAATTATGTTCAAGAAAGCGCTGCCAGAATGCGCGCCTGCACAGGCTTGCTGTCAGCGGGTCAAGCTGTTCAGCCTGGCGCACAAAGTCCTCAGCCAACTGCAGCCGTAGTCCCGTCAGCGGTATCACGTTGGGATCGGGCGGCAGCCGGGCGGGCTGGAAAGGCAACTTGAGCCTGGCTCGCAAGCGCGTCCTGTAACGCAAGCCAAGTGACGCCAATACCTGAGGCTCGACCGTTTCAGCAAGCCTTAGCCGCTCCTCGCTCACGTATGTACTCAGACTATCGAGGCGTTGCAGGGCGCGGCCCAACGCCAGTAGCCCTGGGCCTTTGTGTAGCCGTAAATCGGCCACCGCATCGTGTTGCGCTTGAAGCTGCAGCGTGTTGCTGTACATGTCCAGCACGCCGGGCTTATCCAGGCCCGCAGATTCGGCAGCTCTTTGTACCTTTGCGGCAAACTCCGGGTCGCTGTCCATGGTTGCCATGAACTTCCAGGTCATGGAGACCAACTGGGATTTCGGCCAACTGAAATCGGACAGCTCCTGCAAGAGATCCAGCATATCGAAAAACCGAGCATTTTCTGTATCAGCGTTCAAGCGATCCCACAGCCTCCCACGCTCAGGGCTCGCGGAGTCGCTGTCTACCCACCAGCCTCGGCCAACCTCGGCGTGAGGTTCCTCCAGTAACGTGTCCAGTGCATTGAGCTTGCCGAAGTCTG
>NZ_JABMCW010000234.1:0-8988 GCF_013179705.1 Pseudomonas sp. CM25
CGGTCAGCTCGAGCGGCTGACGAACAACCATGCGAGCGGTTTCGCGACCGAAGAACACGTCCAGAGAACGGTTGTTGATGGAAATGTTACCAGTACCCGGACGCAGGAATACGCGAGCGGTTGCGGTCTTGCGACGGCCAGTGCCGTAATTTTGAGTCGCCGACATAATGAACTTTCCCGTTAGATCTTCAGTTCTTGAGGCTGCTGAGCAGTGTGTGGGTGAGCTGCACCCGCGTACACTTTCAGCTTACGGTACATGTCGCGACCCAGCGGGTTCTTCGGCAGCATGCCTTTGACCGCGGTTTCGATAACACGCTCAGGGGCCTTGGCGATCAACTTCTCGAAGTTGATTTCCTTGATGCCACCTGGGAAACCGGAGTGGGAGTAGTACATTTTGTCGGAAGACTTGGCACCAGTCACACGAACCTGCTCGGCGTTGATGACGACGATGTAGTCGCCGGTGTCAACGTGAGGAGTGTATTCTGGTTTGTGTTTGCCACGCAGACGGCTAGCGATTTCGGTAGCCAGACGACCCAGGGTCTGGCCAGCGGCGTCGACTACGAACCACTCGCGCTTTACTGTTTCCGGTTTAGCAGTAAAAGTTTTCATTCTCTAAAGCCTCAGAGGCCGCCCAGCGAAAAATAGACGGCGAATCTTACTGGATAGTGCACAGCTTGCCAAGGGCAAGCGCGCAGCCGAACACAGACGCTTTTGGGGGCTCGGGTCGGGCACGCCAATGTTCGACGGGGTTCTTCCTGCGCGGTGGTGCATCACTTCCGCCACGCGGAGAGGGGGTGGATTATCCAGATTGCGCGAAAAATTTCAACCTGCTTTGATGAGCTTCCATTGCCAAGGAGTGTCCAACCGATGGAATACCGCCAGCTCGGCCGTACCGACCTCACCGTCAGCGCCCTGTGCCTGGGCACCATGACCTGGGGCGAGCAGAACGTCCAGGCCGATGCCTTCACGCAGATTGCCCGGGCCAAGGCCGCCGGGGTCAACTTCATCGACACCGCAGAGATGTACCCGGTGCCGCCCCGCCCGGAAACCTATGCAGCCACCGAACGCATCATCGGCAACTGGTTCCGCGAAAACCGTGACCGCGACGACTGGGTGCTGGCCAGCAAGGTCGCCGGCCCCGGCAACGGCATCAGCCACATCCGCGACGGCCAGCTCAAGCACAACCGCCAGCACATCGTCGCGGCGCTGGATGCCAGCCTGGAGCGCCTGCAGACCGACCGCATCGACCTGTACCAGCTGCACTGGCCGGAACGCAACACCAACTTCTTCGGCAAGCTGGGCTACCAGCACCTGCCACAGGACCATTTCACCCCACTGGAAGAAACCCTCGAAGTGCTCGACGAGCAGGTGCGCGCGGGCAAGATCCGCCACATCGGCCTGTCCAACGAAACGCCGTGGGGCACCATGAAGTTCCTGCAGCTGGCCGAGAGCCGTGGCTGGCCGCGGGCGGTGTCGATCCAGAACCCGTACAACCTGCTCAACCGCAGCTTCGAGGTGGGCCTGGCAGAAGTGGCCATCCGCGAGCAGTGCGGCCTGCTGGCCTATTCCCCGCTGGCCTTCGGCATGCTGTCGGGCAAGTACGAGAATGGCGCACGGCCTGAGCACGCACGCCTGACCCTGTTCAGCCGCTTTGCCCGCTATTCCAACCCGCAGACCGTGGCAGCCTGCAGCCGCTACGTGCAGCTGGCCCGCGAGCACGGCCTGGACCCTGCGCAGATGGCTTTGGCGTTCGTCACCCGGCAGCCGTTCGTGACCAGCAACATCATTGGAGCGACCAGCCTGGAGCAGCTGGAGAGCAACCTGGCCAGCGCTGAGCTGAACCTGAGCGACGAGCTGCTGGCGGCGATCGAGGCGATTCATCAGGAGCAGCCGAACCCTGCGCCTTGAGCGTAAAGGGGCCGCTTTGAGGCCCGATCGCCGGCAAGCCAGCTCCCGCAGGATGGCATCGAACCTGAGGCCTGCGCTGTACCTGTGGGAGCTGGCTTGCCGGCGATGGGCTGCACAGCAGCCCCTCTGTTGCTTGGGCTAGACACAATCGCCAAAAAATAAGACGATCCAGCCGGTGATTGACCACTCTACCCTATAAGAACAATGACAATGATGTTTACCCAACCCCCCGCGTCGCTGCGGCGCGTCAGCATCCTGGCCATTGACAAGGTGTTCGCTTCGACCTTGATGCAGGCCAAGGACTTCTTCCACCTCGCCAGCCTGCGCTACAGCAAACAGCTGGGCCTGGGCCTCGACCCCATGTTCGAGATCCGCCTGGTGAGCCCCGACGGCCAGCCCGTGGACAGTTTCAGCAATGTCCAGCTACCGGTTGACGGCGGCCTGGACGACGCCGATGTGATCATCCTCCCGGCCTACTGGGACGACTTCGACAACCTGCTGCAACGTTATCCACAGGTGCTGCCCTGGTTGCGCCAGCAGCATGCGCGTGGCGCGGTGCTGTGCGCCGAAGCCAGTGGCGTGTTCTGGCTGGCCGAATCGGGCCTGCTGGACGGCAAGGAGGCGACCACCTACTGGCGCTTTTTCACCACCTTTGCCGAACGGTTTCCGAAGATCCGGCTGAATCAGGACAAGCACCTGACCGACGCTGACAATATCTATTGTGCCGGTGGCGCCACCTCGGCCTGCGACCTGTACATCTACCTGATCGAACGGTTCTGTGGCGCCAACGTGGCCCGCGCGGTGTCCCGCGACATCCTCTACGAAGTGCAGCGCAACTACACCCCGGGGCGCATGGGCTTTGGTGGCCAGAAGTTGCACCAGGACCTGATCATCCTGCAGATCCAGCACTGGCTGGAAGAGCACTTCGCCGACAAGTTCCGCTTCGAGGACGTGGCCCGCAACCACGGCATGAGCATCCGCAACTTCATGCGTCGCTTCCAGGGGGCAACCGGTGACAAGCCGCTGCACTACCTGCAGCGGCTGCGGATCGAGACGGCCAAGGGGTTGTTGTCGAGCACGCGCAAGAGCATCAAGACCATCAGCTATGAGGTCGGCTATGACGATGCGAGTTTCTTTGCACGGCTGTTCCGCCAGCATACCGAGCTGTCACCGAACCAGTATCGGCAGCAGTTCATGCAAGAGGCTTGAGGACCTCGGGGCTGCTTCGCAGCCCATCGCCGGCAAGCGCGGCTCCCACAAGCGATGGGCCGCAGAGCGGCCCCGGCTTTCTTACGGTTTGTGAGCGCGCGACAGGAATTCGTGCGACTGCATCTCCAGCAACCGGCTCAGGGTCCGCTGGAATTCGAAGCTCAGGCGGCCACCGGTATACAGGTCCTTCAGCTCGACCTCGGCCGAGATGATCAGCTTGACGTTGCGGTCGTAGAACTCGTCCACCATGTTGATGAACCGGCGGGCGATGTCGTCGGTGGCCACGCCCATCTGCTCCACATTGCTCAGCAGCACGGCATGGAAGATCTTGCCCAGCTCGATGTAGTCGTTCTGGCTGCGCGGGCCGTCGCACAGGGCGCGGAAGTCGAACCAGGCGACATCGTCGCAGGTACGCAGGGCATTGATCGGGCGGTTCTCGATCATCAGCACATCGTTCTCGACCGCCTGGGTGCACTCAGGGGTCAGCGCCTTGAAGCTGGCGCGCATGCTCTGGTGCGCCGCGTCGTTGAGCGGGTAGTGGAACAGTTCGGCCTGCTCCAGGTGACGCAGGCGGTAGTCGACGCCGCTGTCCACGTTCACCACGTCGGTGTACTGCTTGATCATGGCAATGGCCGGCAGGAAGCGCGCACGCTGCAGGCCGTCCTTGTACAGACCGTCCGGCACGATGTTGGAGGTGGCCACCAGCGATACGCCGTTCTTGAACAGCTCTTCCATCAAGGTGCCGAGGATCATCGCGTCGGTAATGTCCGAGACGAAGAATTCGTCGAAGCAGATCACCCTGGCTTCATCGCTGAAGCGCTTGGCGATGATGGTCAGCGGGTTCTTCTCGCCCTTGAGGGTTTTCATTTCCTCGTGCACACGCTTCATGAAGCGGTGGAAGTGCGTGCGCATCTTCTGCTTGAACGGCAGCGCCTCGTAGAAGGTATCGACCAGGTAGGTCTTGCCTCGCCCTACCCCACCCCAGAAGTACAGGCCCTTGACCGGGGTCTGCTCCTTCTTGCCGAACAGCTTGCCGAACATGCCCGGCTTGTTGTTCTGCGCGTGTACCAGGTCGTCGTACAGGCGCTGCAGGTGACGCACCGCAGTTTCCTGCGCCGCGTCATGGAAGAAGTCGGGACGTTTCAGATCTGCTTGATAGCGTTCTAAGGGAGTCATAATTCGTTAGCGAGGCAACAAAAAACGGGCCGTCACTGTAGCGACAGGCCCGCCTAATGGCAATGCGACTTGCGGCGAAATGCCTCAGTCTTGTTGTGGCTGAAGCGCTACACGCAGGCTTTCGATAGCCGAATCGCGGGCTTCAGCGCTGTCGAACTGCGGCCCGTCGGCAACCTGCTCGCCATTCAGCCACAGGCCGAAGCCCAGGCCTTCGACGCGTACATCGGCCTCGCCACCCTGCTGCAGCTGCTTGCTGACAGCGCCGGCGCTCTTGCCGTCGGCGAAGCTGCGCGACAGCAGCAATTGCTCGCCATCAGCGGCCAGCAGGCGGAAGCGGAAGCTGCCGTCCTCGTCACGGAAGCTGACGAAACGCGCGCTCTTGGCGGCTTTTTTCTTCACTTCGGTGCTGGCCTGCACGCTGCTGCGGAACGAACGCAGGCCAACGGCCTCGCGCAGTTGCTCGAGGAACGGGGTGGCGATCTTCCGGGCCTTGGCCGCGCCAGCCAGCAGGATGTCTTCCAGGTCGGCCGGGCGGGCGATCAGCTGGTGGTAATACTCGCGCTTTTCAGCCAACTGGCCGTCCAGCAGCTGGAACAGGCGCTGCTTGGCATCGCCCCAGCCCAGGCCCTGCAGCAGCTCGTCGCGGAACTCGGCGCATTGCACCGGCGTCGAGAACGCCTGGAACAGGGTGAACAGGTGCGAGTTGTCCGGGTCTTTCGCCTCGCCTGGCGCCCGCGAGTCGGTGACGATGCGCGAGATGGCGTCTTTCATGTCCTTGGCGCTGGTGAACAGCGGGATGGTGTTGTCGTAGCTCTTGGACATCTTGCGACCGTCCAGGCCCGGCAGAGTCGCCACGCTTTCCTCGATGACCGCCTCCGGCAGGGCGAAGAAGTCGCTGCCCTGGCCGAACAGGTGGTTGAAGCGCTGACCGATGTCGCGGGCCATTTCCACGTGCTGGATCTGGTCACGGCCGACCGGCACCTGGTTGGCGTTGAACATCAGGATGTCTGCAGCCATCAGCACCGGGTAGCTGAACAGGCCCATGGTCACGCCGGCATCGGCGTCTTCGCCCGCTTCGACGTTCTTGTCCACCGAGGCCTTGTAGGCATGCGCACGGTTGAGCAGGCCTTTAGCCGCCACGCAGGTCAGCAGCCAGGTCAGCTCGGGGATTTCCGGGATGTCGGACTGACGGTAGAAGGTCACCTTGTCCGGGTCGAGGCCACCGGCCAGCCAGGTGGCGGCGATTTCCAGGCGCGAGCGCTGGATACGCAGCGGGTCGTCGCACTTGATCAGGGCGTGGTAGTCGGCCAGGAAGTAGAACGAATCGACACCGGGCTGCTGGCTGGCACGAATCGCCGGGCGGATGGCGCCGGCGTAGTTGCCCAGGTGCGGAGTGCCGGTGGTGGTGATACCGGTAAGAATGCGCGTGGTCATGGGTGTTCGCTTATTCAGGCTTGGCTCAGTTCGAAAGGCGCGGCAGCAGCAGATCCTTCAGATCGGTCAGCTTGCCATGGAAGAAGTGTCCGCATTCTGCCACTTTCAGCAGCTCATGGGGGCGCGACAGGCTGTCGGACCACTGGTAAACCAGCTGCGGATCGACGACTTCGTCGGCGTCCGGCTGCACCACGGTGATCGGGCAGCGCTGCGGCAGCGGGAATTGCGCGGTCAGGCGCATCACCGCCGGGGCGATCATGAACAGCCGCTGCAGCGTCACGCCGTCGGTTTCCAGGCGGCCGGCCAGGCTGGTGGCGACAAAACCGCCGAACGAGAAGCCCATCAGCACCAGTGGCAGGTGCGGATGCTGTTCACGCAGCCAGGCTGCCGCAGCCTCGGCATCGGCCACCTCACCCGCGCCCATGTCATGGCTGCCAGCGCTCTGGCCGACGCCACGGTAGTTGAAGCGCAAGGTGACATAGCCGGCATCGCGGGCGGTGCGTTGCAGGGTCGAGACCACCTTGTTGAGCATGGTGCCGCCCTGGACCGGGTTGGGATGGCAGATCAGCACCGCGCCGCGGGCTTCGGGCACGTCCAGGTACAAGGCTTCCAGCTGGCCGCAGGGGCCATCGATGAACAAGGGGGTTTCGCGGACAAGCAAGGCACTACTCCGTGACCTGGTGAAGGGTCGATTCGTCTAGGTGAGGAATTCTGTTCTGATTTGCGATCGCTCGCGGTATACAGCGCAGGTCTGAGCCGTTAACGTAAAGCAAAGCCGTTTATAGAGGAAGGACTCGTGGAACTCTCGCTCCTTGTTTGGTTGTTGCCGACCTTGGCCCTGGTCATTGGTGTGGTGGTTGGTTTCGTCGTGGCCCGCCTGCTGCCCAATGCCGCGCCAAGCAGCACTCAGCGTCAGCTGGATGAAATGCAGAAGCGCTTCGACAGCTACCAGAACGAAGTGGTTACCCACTTCAACAGCACCGCCATGCTGGTCAAGAAACTGACCCAGAGCTACCAGGATGTCCAGGATCACCTGGCCGAAGGCGCCAACAGCCTGGCCCTCGATGACGTCACTCGCCAGCGCCTGCTGGCCGCACTGCACTCCGAAGGCGCGCAAGGCCCGCGTGATCGCCTGACGCCGCCGAAGGACACTGCCGAAGTGCCGCGCGACTATGCACCAAAAGCGCCGAACTCGCCGGGCATGCTCGACGAGAGCTACGGGCTCAAACGCTAATCCGCCAAACATGAAAAGGCCTCGCGAGAGGCCTTTTTTGTAGGTTTACTGTGCCGGCCCAGGCAACCTATTTGCAGGCTTGCAACGCCTGCTCGACATCCGCCAGCAAGTCCTCGACATCCTCCAGCCCCACCGACAACCGCACCAGCCCTTCCGAAATGCCATGCTGCGCCCGCTCCTCGGCGGTGTAGCTGGAATGGGTCATGCTCGCCGGGTGCTGCGCCAGTGACTCCGCGTCCCCCAGGCTCACCGCCCGGGCAAACAGTTGCAGGGCATTCATGAAGCGTCGCCCCGCCTCTATACCCCCCTTGAGCTCGAAGGCAATCATCCCGCCGGGCAAGCGCATCTGCCGCTGGGCCAACAAGTACTGCGGGAACGACGTCAACCCTGGGTAATGGATCAGCTCAACCTGTGGCTGCCGGGCCAGGAACTGCGCGACCTGCATGGCATTTTCGCAATGCCGGTCCATGCGCAGGGCCAGGGTCTTCATCCCGCGCATCAGCAGCGCCGCGTCGTGCGGTGACAGCACCGCGCCGGTCATGTCCTTCAGTCCTTCCAGGCGAATCCGGTCAACCAGGTCCTTGCGCCCCACCACCAGGCCCGCAGTGATATCGCCGTGGCCGCTCAGATATTTCGTGGCCGAGTGCACCACCAGGTCAGCACCCAGTTCCAATGGCCGCTGCAGGTAAGGCGTGCAATAGGTGTTGTCGACGACCACAGACAAGTCATGCCCTCGCGCGGCGTCGGCAACCGCCGCGATATCCACCATCTGCATGTTGGGATTGGCGGGTGTTTCGAAGTAGATCATCCGCGTCTTGCCGTTGATGGCCGCTTTCAAGGCCTGCGCATCGTTAAGGTCGACATGGCGAATCTTCACCCCGAACTCACCGATGCCATGGTGCAGGAACGCGAAGGTGCAGCCATACAACGTCAGGCCGACAATCAACTCGTCGCCCGGCCGCAACAGCGTCCAGATCGTCGAAGTAATGGCCCCCATGCCCGACGCCAGCGCCAGGCCCGCTTCCCCGCCCTCCAGCGAGGCCATGCGCTGCTCCAGCAAGGCCAGGGTAGGGTTGGATATGCGGCTGTAGAAATGCCCCGCCTGCTCCCCGGCAAAGCAGGCGGCGCCGTATTCAACGCTGGGAAAGGCATAGGTAGCCGTCTGGTATACCGGCGGGACCAGGGCGCCACCGTGAGACAGGGGATCGTAACCGTGGTGAATGGCGCGTGTAGAAAAACCGGTTTTATTGTGGGAGTCGCGCATGGCAACAGCCTCTTGTGGTTTGCTATAAGCTTATGCCACTGGCCTGCCCGTTTTTTTCCAAATTGGCCCATGCGTTCGGGTAGATGCTGGAACAAAAACAACAAAAACCAAACCTGGAGGGCAAGACATGCCTTCGACTCTCGACCGCACCGACCGCGCGCTGCTTGCCGCGCTGCAGGACAACGCCCGCCTTACCGTCGCCGAGCTGGCCGACCAGGTGGCGCTGACCACCTCGCCCTGCTGGCGGCGGGTCAAGCTGCTGGAAGACAACGGCTACATCACTGGCTACCAGGCCATCCTCTCGCCCAAATCGCTGGGGTTTGGCGTGACCGCTTTCGTCAGCATCATGATGGATTCGCACACCAAGGACATGGCGTTGGCGTTCGAGCAACGGCTGATGGAAATTCCCGAGATCGTGGCCTGCCACAACATCTCGGGGCGCTATGATTTTCTGCTGGAAATTCTTGCGCGCGACCTGGAGTCGTTCGGGGAATTCACCCGCGAGGTGCTGCAACGCTTGCCGGGGGTGAAGGAGATTTATTCGAGTTTTTCCTACAAGGCGGTGAAGGAGCGGCGCGTAATTCCAGTGTCTGAAAAACATATCTGAACGGCACCCGCGGTCCCGTGGAAACGAGAATCGAGTAGGAGGCGGGCTCACACCCGCCGTCCTCTCACACCACCGTGCGTACGGTTCCGTACACGGCGGTTCAAGCTATGCGGCTAAGCCGGTTGATCGTATCCAGTATCGAGACCAGTCCGAGTC
>NZ_JABMCW010000235.1:0-8973 GCF_013179705.1 Pseudomonas sp. CM25
GGTTGACCCAACCGGGCTGGGCCGTGCCATGGGTCTGACCCAGATGGGCGAAATCAAGATAACCCTTGCCCAGGAAGCTCTGGCCGACGAAGCTGCCGCGAAGAATGCTGCCCCTGCACCTGCTGCTGCGTCAGCAATCATTCCCGCGACAGTGCCAGCACCCGTTCAGCAAGTCGCGGTCGCGCAGCCTGCCAAACCTGCAGCGCCGGCAGCAAAGTCGGATCAAGTCAGCCTCACGCTCAAGCCTGGTGAAGGCCGTGAGATCAAACTGGAAATGCTCAAAGGCAGCGTAGTCGCTTATGAATGGAGCGCCTCCGGACCGGTCAACCATGACACCCACGGAGAGACCTACAACGCCGCTCAGGGTGACTTCCACAGCTACAGCAAAGGTCGGCAGATCAAAGGTGACAAGGGCGAACTGACAGCCTTGTTTGATGGTACCCATGGCTGGTTCTGGCGTAACCGCACAACAGGCAACGTTACCATCGTGCTGAATACCACTGGCGACTACCTGAACGTCAAGAAGTGAAACCCTGTGCTGCCTGCAGCGTGGGCACCAGCCATACCTTTATCCATTTGGAGTCCTACGATGATCATCAAATTGTTGCGCTCTGTTCTACTGATCGGCTTCCTTAGCCTGCTTGGTGCTTGCAGCGAAGAGCCACAGGTAAAGAATGACAGTGCCGGACATGGACATTCCCACGATTGAGCATTGTAAAGAGCCAAGGATGGCTCTATTTCAGCCGGCTTCGGGGCAATCCCTAGGACCCCGCCTTGTCCAGGCTCTCCAGACACTTGGCGAGCTCATCTCCGATTCGAGTTATTAGCTCTCCATATCCACCGGCTCTGACCGTTACCCCGTAGCCCAAGGCATCGAGCTCAGCGAAGCGTACTGGAAGGCCAGATGTCAGCGTATCACTGAGCTTTGGGCGTACCGGTGGTTCGCTGAAGAGGCAGCTAGGGCCTGCGGCCTCAAGCTTGGCCCGCATTTCTGCGATATGACGTGCACCTGGCCGAACGTCACCGCCGATAGCCAGCACACCCGTGTGGTTCAGGCCGTAAGCCTCCTCGAAGTAATCGAAGGTCTGATGAAATACGAAAAACGGCTTAGCCGCGAGCGGTGCCAATCGGTTTTTTAATCGTCGATCTTGTTCGCCGAGCCGCGCACTGAAGGCTTCGAAGTTCGCCTGGTAGCGAGCGGAATTCTGAGGATCAGCGGCAGAAAGGTCGGTGGCCATCTGCTTGGCGATCACCAACGCGTTGCTCGGGCGAAGCCACAGATGAGCATCAATAGAACCGGGGCGGTGCTGATCGTCATGATCATCTCCCACAGCGGTGGACCTTACCGGCTCTTCGTGACCATGTTCAGCATGCTCATGCTCCTCGCCAAAATGGCGAATGTGTAGCCCCGGCAGTTTTTGAATTACTACCGTCTTGCCGCTGCGAGCGGTGATGCTTTTGGCCAGGTAATTCTCAAGGTCGGGGCCGATCCAGTACAGGATGTCAGCAGCCTGAATATCTCGAACGGTCGATGGTTTGAGCGAAAAGCTGTGTGCGGATGAACCGGCAGGTACCAGCACTTCTGGCTCGCCAACGCCATCCTGGATTTCCGCCGCAATGAGCTGCAGTGGTTTGATGCTGGTGACAACCCTGACCTCGGCAAATGCACTACAACTGGCAATGGCCAAGAGCAAAGACCCGCCGAACAACGACGCGGTTTGACACTTTTTCATGGGTATTCCTGTGTGTGCTCAGAGCTGAACGGATGGGTCTGAGTGTTAGTGATCAATGGCCGGGCCACTTTCGATGCTCGTCATCGATCACGAATGGGTGAGCATGTTGTTTTCCCCCTTGGACGTGAGGGTGATCCGCAGGTAAATCATCATGGCGATGGGCAACGACCTCGTCTTCAAACCGAGGATCCCAAATGCTTTTGCTGAGTACCCAGGCTGCACCTGCGATTACCGCTAGGCCGCCAAACGCCGCTGTGGTACTGAACGTCGCCCCCAGCCAACCCGCTACCGGATAGGTAATCAACCAACAGGCGTGTGATAGGGCGAACTGAGCAGCAAACAATGCGGGCCTATCTTGAGCGCTGGACGATCTTCGCAAAATGCGACCAGAAGGCGTCTGCGCAAGCGAGTAACCTGCCCCGACCACGACCCAGAGCACAATCAGCGCTTCATAGTTTGGGAGCCACACACCCAAGGCCAGGCCGACAACCAGGATAGCGCCGCCAGCGAGCATTACCCTTTGATCATCGAGCTGCTCAAGCAGCCTCGGCAGCGCTAACGCCACGGCCATCGACCCCGCTCCGAATGCCATAAGTGCCAAAGCCATCGAGCGTTGATCTAACCCGAACCTTGCCTGCACCAGCACCACGGTGTTCACAATGACCATCGCGCTGGCTGCAGCAACTGCCAGGTTCAACGCCAACAGGCCTCGTAGGCGTGGCGTACGCATGAAAATTCGCACGCCTTTGGTAGTCCGTTCGTACACGCTGCGCTTAGGCCCTGGGGTGGGGCGTGGAAGAACAGCGGTAGTCACCATGGCTGCTGAAACCAGAAAACCGATAACAGTGCCGCCGAATAGGCTATGGAAGCTCACAACTGTCAGCAAAGCTGCTGCGAGCATGGGACTGATCACACTTTCCAGGTCATAGGCTAAACGGGAAAGCGACAGTGCACGGGTGTACTCACCTTCGTCCGGAAGAATATCCGGAATGGTGGCCTGGAATGTCGGTGTAAAGGCGGCGGAAGCGGCCTGCAGCAGGAAGATCAGCAGATAGACCTGCCAGATTTCGGTGACAAAGGGCAGCATCACCGCTACGCCAGCCCGGACTAAATCAAGGCTCACCAGCATCGCTTTGCGGGGTAGATACTCGGCAAAAGCTCCGGCCACCGGCGCGACGCTAATATACGCCACCATCTTGATAGCCAGAGCGGTACCCAGCACTGCGCCTGCATCCGGGCCCGCCAAGTCATATGCCAGTAGACCGAGTGCGACCGTAGCCAGCCCTGTACCCACCAAGGCGATTACCTGGGCAAAGAACAAATGCCGGTAGGCAGGGTTTTTCAGGACTGAAAGCATCGAGCTCTCCGAAGCGGTAGAAGTCGCCATTCCTTGAATCGTATCCCCCCCAGGGGGATATGGTCAACGCGATGGCTTACCCATCACGTTAGCGATTGACTTCAACAGCGAAAGGAATAATGTAGAATTGATAACAAAACATGTTGAGTACGCAACATGATTGGATGGGCGTTGTTGATTCTGGGCCTTCCGACGGCCAACACCACCGAGCGAATGCGCGCATGGCGCACACTGAAAGCCTGCGGCGCTGCTGCCCTGCGCGACGGTGTGTATTTGTTACCCGACTTGACCGATGCCAGAGAAGCATTTGAGACGGTCGAGCGTGACGTACTGAGCATCAACGGTACGGCCTACGTACTGAGATTCTCCGATCAAGAAGATCGCTTCAGCGCGTTGTTCGACCGAAGTGACGATTACGCAAAGTTGATAATGGAGATCAGTGATGCCCAAGCAGACCTGGCCCAGGACAATGCGCATAAGATTGCGCGCCAGGTTCGAAAGCTTCGCAAATCCTATGGGCAGCTGGCCGCCATCGACTTCTTTCCCGGTCCGGCCAAGGTTCGGGCAGACTCCGCACTTCGAGAACTGGAGACGGCCATTAGTAGAGCGCTGTCCTCAGACGAGCCAACAGCGCATGAGGAACAGATATGCGTTCTGGCTCGACATGACTATCGGGGTCGTACGTGGGCAACACGACAGCGCCCATGGGTCGATAGGCTTGCGTGCGCTTGGTTGATCAACCGCTTCATTGATCCCGAGGCACAGTTTATCTGGTTGGAAAAACCTCAAGACTGCCCCGCTGATGCACTAGGTTTTGATTTTGATGGCGCGCAGTTCAGCCATACCGGGCTGTTGGTTTCGTTCGAAACGCTCATCGCCAGCTTTGCGCTAAATGAGCCGGGTCTCCAAAGGCTCGCCTCAGTCGTTCATTACCTGGACGTCGGTGGAAGCCAGCCCGCTGAAGCCGCCGGCATAGAACGGGTTCTCGCAGGGCTACGGGAAAGCATCCCTGATGACAATCAACTGAGCCAAGTTGCCGGAGGCATCTTCGATGGCCTGCTGACGGCGTTTGCCAGCGAGGACATTGCTAATGGTTGATACCAGCACTCCCGTCAGCGACCCGCAGCAGGGCGAACGACAATCCGTGGGGCTTTTTGAGGCTTTCCTGTTCTGGCTGAAACTGGGTTTCATCAGTTTTGGAGGTCCAGCCGGGCAGATTTCAATCATGCATCAGGAGCTGGTTGAGCGCCGACGCTGGATCAGTGAAAAACGTTTCCTGCACGCGCTTAACTACTGCATGTTGTTGCCTGGGCCAGAAGCGCAACAGTTGGCGACCTACATCGGCTGGTTGATGCATCGCTCGTGGGGTGGGGTTATCGCAGGAGCGCTATTCGTCCTACCGTCGCTGTTTATCCTGATTTGTATGTCTTGGGTGTACATCGCTTTTGGTGAAATGCCGGTAGTGGTCGGCATATTCTATGGCATCAAACCGGCGGTGACCGCAATCGTGGTGCATGCCGCGCACCGGATCGGCTCCCGAGCCCTCAAGAATTCTTGGCTGTGGGCGATCGCTGCGGCTTCTTTCGTTGCGATCTTTGCGCTGAACGTACCTTTCCCTCTAATCGTGCTAGGGGCAGGCGTCATTGGTTATATCGGCGGTCGGCTGGTGCCGGAGAAGTTCATGACTGGCGGCGGGCACGGTGCAACCAAGGCGACTTACGGGCCTGCTTTGATTGATGACAACACGCCAACACCGGAGCATGCGCGGTTCCGCTGGACACTTCTGCTGCGCCTGGCTGTGATTGGCGCTGTCCTGTGGATGCTTCCAATGGGGGTATTGGTAGGGGCTTTCGGCTGGGACGGTACGCTGACCCAGATGGGCTGGTTCTTTACCAAGGCCGCTCTGCTCACCTTTGGTGGGGCATATGCCGTACTGCCTTACGTGTACCAGGGTGCCGTAGGCCATTACGGCTGGCTCACGCCAACCCAAATGATCGATGGTCTTGCCTTGGGCGAAACCACGCCTGGACCGTTGATTATGGTAGTAGCATTCGTAGGGTTTGTTGGAGGCTATGTCCATCCGATGTTCGGAGCCAGCCACCCATTTGTTGCCGGCGCGATAGCAGCGAGCCTGGTCACCTGGTTCACGTTCCTGCCATCCTTCATCTTCATCTTGGCCGGGGGTCCTCTGGTTGAGTCGACCCACAACGAGTTGAAGTACACCGCCCCTTTAACCGGAATCACAGCGGCTGTAGTTGGCGTGATCCTTAACTTGGCGCTGTTCTTCGGCTATCACGTGCTTTGGCCGAACGGCTTTGAAGGCGCTTTTGACTGGCCATCTGCGCTGATTGCAGCCGGTGCCGCGGTAGCGCTCTTCTGCTTCAAGCGAGGCGTAATCCAAGTACTGTGCGCCTCTGCATTGGCCGGACTCGTTATCCAGATCATTCTGTAATGCTGGACACCCTCCCTGCTTTGGCGGGAGGTGGGACTCGCCAGCCAGCACAACGTGCCGGTCTTGACGGCCGGCATGTTGTGCTCATTCTGGGCGGTTAAACGAACTCTTCGTCGTCCCCACCCCCGAAGAAGCCCTCGTCAGCGTAGTGCTCATCTGATGCAGGCTCTTCCTGTGCTACTGGTGGTTTTTCTGCTGGTGTTTGACCGGCAATTTGCTCAGCACCATCGTCTTGGAACATATCCATCAGCATGTTACCAAGCACCATGCCACCCGCCACACCGGCGGCCGTTTGCAGGGCGCCCGAAAGGAAGCCGCCACCTTGCGCCGGCGCCCCGCGCTGGACAAATCCTGGCTGCTGTCCTGCAGCTGGTTGTTGACCAAAACGCCCACCAGCCAGAGAGTGTCGTGCGCCGGTATTGCCAGCCAGGGAACTGGCTGGGCGACTCTCAACGGGTTGAGCCTGGCTACGACCGCCAAACAGGCCAGCCAGGAAACCACCACTGTTCTGCTGCGAGGCGTTCTGGGCACGCTTGAGCGCTTCAATCTCTGCGGCCTGCTCTTTGATGCGAGCGTCCAACTGCTCGATCGCGTTTTCCTGCAGCTGGTTTTCAGTGGAGTACTGCTGATGTTCCGTCGACATGCGGACGTAGGCAGCGGCTCTATTGTTGCCCTCTGCCAGGGATAGATGTGCTTGTCTCATTTATTGATCGATGCCCCCTTAGCGGCTGGGGTTTACACCCATACCGAGCCGTAGACCGCGCCACGCCTACGGGCCTTCGTCAGATGCGCCACACACGAATATATAGAGGAGACACAGAAAAATGATCGCGAAAATGGGCAATCCATTTCCAATCAATGCAGAAATCTACGCCAGTGCCGTAGCCGCTGCCCTATGCACCGAATTAGGCACATCACATCGAGCAATCAAGACGCTGCGCCATTGGACCGATGCCAGTGAACGCACCGCTAAGCACTGGCTGGCGGGCAACCATGGTCCCAGCGGCCTTCATTTGGTTGAATTAATGCGGCATTCAGAGCATGCGCTTCAGGCAGTGCTTGAATTGGCACAGCGGAACTCGTCCGTGGCAGTGGTCTGGCTTCCCGCTTTGCGCGAGCGTTTACTTGACGTCGCGGAAATGATCGAGGTTTGCCTGGGTCCTGGCAGCGCTCACTGACAGCCCTTGGCGCGGTCTCCCGGTCTGCCGTCTGAAAGCGCGCCACGGCAGCGCATCGAAGAAAATGACTGGATGCATTGGCTCAAGCGGTCGCTGTTGCCACGCCCAAATTTCCTCCATCACTTCGTCAGTGACGGAGCTGATAAAGTCATGGGAAACGTCCGTCCTGTATTGCTCAGCGCCATTCGATCACCTAAAGCTATGAAACGCCTGAATCGTACCTCTGCGGGTGTCATGACTGGATGCGCCGGGTGGATGGCGATAGCGCGGTAATCGTCTGGCAAAAGTATTTTGCGCTGGTCAGGCAGGAAGCCACTGATGGGGTAGCAGTTGACCGATTTCACTGGCTCGCTGCGTCGGCAGGCGCGTCAGCACATCTTTGAGATAGGCATAGGGATCGTGCCCGTTCATTCGTGCCGATTGGATCAGGCTCATGATTGCAGCCGCCCGTTTCCCGCTGCGTAGCGACCCGGCAAATAACCAGTTCGAGCGTCCGAGCGCCCATGGGCGTATCTGGTTCTCAACCTGGTTGTTGTCGATGGGCACAGCCCCATCGCCCAGGTAGCGCGTCAGCGCTACCCAGCGATTCAGGCTGTAATTGAGGGCTTTGGCCGTGGCTGATCCGTCGGGCACTAGGTGGCGCTGGGCCAACATCCACTCATGTAATGTTTTGCTGATCGACACCGCCAGGCAGAGAGGGATGCGGCGGCTACTGGGCTGCCGGTCGTGGGTCTTGGCCCGATGACGGAATCGAGCGCGCCGGCTGCATTGATTCCTGAAGGGTACTGCATCATGCCCAGGCGGCTCACCGCCGAGAATGGAGCCGAAGCCCTATTGCTTGGCGAGTTCAAGCTGAAGGTAACCCGCGAATGCCCTGAATGCCTCGAACTGGACGAGCCAAGAGAGGGGTGCGAGATCTGCGATGGCGAGGGTGAATATGCTCAGCGCCAGACGATCCCTTTGGGACAATATCAAATTCATTTACCGCGAGGCAGTAAAGAGTCTCGCTCTACAGCCGCACGCTATCCTGTAGCGAAAATGCAGGCAGGAGCACATCTGTTCTCCTGCCATGAAATGGAATCTATGCGCCACCTAATGTAACTCCAAAGTCTCCGCAGCACGATTCAGGACTGCAACGGTACCTAGCGCCTGGTCATTATCCACCCAGCTCCACGAGCCGTGTCCCAAGATGCCGCCGATGGCTACGAGTCGCAGGTCTTCCGGGTCCACCCCCAACTGGTCCGCTGCCGCAAGTACTGAGAGCAACGCTTGCTCAAGCTGAATTTCCACTTCGTTGGCTGATGACATTGGTCTGTCCTCCGAACGTCCTGTCGCTACCTTCCACTTGCCAAAGCTGACGTAGATTTGGTTGAAGATGGCTCACAAGCGAATACGCGAGCACGTCCCACGCCCCAAGCCAGCGCTTTGGACATTGACTCTCCGGGCCGGGAATCGAAAGCCTGTTCGTACAATGCAATACCTGATTGAGCATAGACACCGATGAACATCTGCGTGTTGCCTGTGCGAGATAACCTGACTTGCACATCAATCTGAGTGCCATCGTCAAGGATCTCGTCATGGGAGCGGTGGTGAAGACTCGGGTCTGCCCAATCCCAATACGCTTGTCCTCGAGTTCTCATAATTCCTCCGTTAAATTTGATCTGTATTCCTTACTAGAAACCAAAAATAACGAATATATCCCGACAGACAAGCGGAAATTGCAACATTGAGAACTGAAACTGACAATCGGCCAAAATCTGTACATCTTAATATTATTGTACAATTTTCTCCGAAAATCTTTACAGATCGTCGCTTATAGTTCTAGCGAAATGCATCCAGTCCTCAAAGGCTTTGCGTTGAGACTCGAGATCTTCACTCCAGCAAAACTTTGCGCCATGGCTGTACGCCACACGATTCATGAGCAACGAAGTCGTCTTATCAAGCTCCTTTAGGAGCTGATATGCACGATATTTCTGGTCGGCATTAAACATTTAATTTTTCCTCATAACGCGCGCAGCCCACTTTCGTTTAAGTAGGGTTTTGCTGGCCGTCTGCCATCTAGACCATCAAACCCCCTGTCTTATTCCCAAAGAAAGCTGAATTCATCAGCTTAAGGAAACGTCATGCCTGAAGAATCAAGCTGATCCAACGTGTGGCAGTCGAGCGCGACCAAGACGGATGGTGGAGCCACCCCGACGAGCCAGACTTCGACGAGGACTACGCCGCCTTCAAAGCCTGGCTTGCTCAGCAGGG
>NZ_JABMCW010000236.1:0-8946 GCF_013179705.1 Pseudomonas sp. CM25
GCAGCCCCTGGCCTTGGCGCAGAAATCCGGGGGGGCTGCTGCGCAGCCCATCGCGACACAAGGCCGCTCCTACAGGGGTTGCGTAAACGGTCCCCCATTTATTCCCTCGGGCGATTAGGCTGATAACCAAATCGTAGGAATCAATGTGCCATTATTCAGGAAGGCTTAAACACCTCTTCCTATACTGCCTCTGGACAGTCTGCACAGGGTTGTAGCGCAGACGAGTGAAAACTCGATCAAGAGGCATTCCATGGAGTGGCTGGGGCTGCAACTGTTCGCCGACCTTCCTGCAACCGGGCGTATCGTCATCGATTGCCGCCATGAGCCCTTCCTGGTTCTGCTCGCCTATCTCGTCGCCTGCGCGGCGTGCTTCGCCACCCTCGACATGGCTGAGCGCCAGTCGCACAGCGAGGACCCCACCGCACACCGGCAATGGAACATGCTCGGCGCGTGCTGCCTGGCAGGCGGCATCTGGGCCATGCACTTCATCAGCATGCTGGCGTTCCAGGCGCCGGTGGAAGTGCACTACGACATTTCCCTGACCATTCTCTCGCTGCTCATCGCCCTGGCTGTCGCCTGGCTGGCCATGCACAGCCTTGACCGCAGCCACCTAGACTCGCGTCACTTTGTGCTGAGCGCCGTCCTGATCGGCCTGGGCATCATCCTCATGCACTTTGTCGGCATGGCCGCAATGGAAACCGGCGCCCGCCAGTACTACCAGACAGGCCTGCTGCTGGCGTCTGCCGCGATCGCCCTGCTCACCAGCCTGGCGGCACTGTGCCTGGCCCGCTACTTTCGCAATGGCAGCGGTACCCTGCACCAGGCGATGAAATACGGCGCCAGCCTGCTGATGGCCGGCGGCATCGTGGCTACCCACTTCACCGCCATGTCGGCCATGACCCTGGTCATACCCGCCGATACCGCCCTGCGCCTACCCTCTGGCGACAACAGCCTGCAGCTGGGGCTGGGCATCGGTTTCATCACCCTGCTGATCAGTGGCGCCAGCATCAGCGCGGCACTGGCGGACAAGAAGCTGCAAAGCAAGGAGCATGACCTGCGCCGGGTCAGCGTACTGCTCGGCCAGCTCGACCAGGCCCGAGCCTCGCTGCAGCAGGCCGCACATTATGATGCGCTGACCAACCTGGTGAACCGCCGTGGCTTCAACCAGGTGTTGGCCGAACGCCTTGCCGAACACCAGGCCAGCGAAAGCCGCCTGGCGGTGATGTTCCTCGACATCGACCATTTCAAGCGTATCAATGACAGCCTTGGCCACGACGCCGGCGACGAGCTGCTCAAAGTGATCGCCAACCACATCAAGGCCGCCACCCGCAGCCAGGACCTGGTAGCGCGATTTGGCGGCGACGAGTTCTGCGTGGTCACCAGCCTCAACAGCCGCGACGAAGCGCGCCACCTGGGCCAGCGCATCATGCAGCGGATGAAAGAGCCGATCGACCTGGGTGGCCGGCGCATGGTCATGACCACCAGCATCGGTATCAGCATCTTCCCTGACGACGGCAGCACAGCCGAAGAGCTGCTCAAGCATGCCGACCTGGCCCTGTACCAATCCAAGGACAACGGGCGTAACAGCTTGAACTTCTTCAACGACAGCCTGAAGGCGCGGGCCACAATTGCGTTGCAACTGGAAGAAGAGCTGCGCCTGGCCCTGCTCGAAGAGCGTGGGCTGTGCGTACACTACCAGCCGATCTTTGACCTGCGCAGCGGGCAAGTGGCCAAACTGGAAGCCCTGGTCCGTTGGCAGCATCCGCAACACGGCCTGCTCGGGCCCGACCGGTTTATCGGCATCGCCGAAGCCAACGGCCTGATCATCGACCTCGACCTGTGGGTACTGCGCCACGCCTGCGCCGACCTGGCCCACTTGCAACGCCACGGTTATGGCGAGCTCAAGGTCACCGTGAATTGCTCTGCGGTCACCCTCAGCCACGACGAACTTCCCGCAGAGGTAGAGAAGGCGTTGTTCCACGCCGGCCTCGCGCCCCGCCAGCTGGAGCTGGAGGTGACCGAGAACGCCTTGATGGGGGATATCCAGCGCACCGTCAGCTTGCTCAAGCGTGTTCGTGCCCTGGGCGTTGCGCTGTCGATCGACGACTTCGGCACCGGTTACTCATCACTGGCGTACCTCAAACGGCTACCGCTCGACGTACTGAAGATCGACCGTACCTTCCTGCAAGATGTGCCGGGCAGCCAGAAGGATCGCGAAATTGTCCAGGCAATCATCGTCATGGCGCATACCCTGCACCTGCAGGTCGTCAGCGAGGGCGTGGAAACCGTCGAACAGCAGGCGTTTCTCGAAGGCCACGGCTGCGACTACCTGCAAGGGTACCTGCTGGGGCGCCCTGTGCCCCTGGCTGAACTGCGGCCGCTACTGGAGCGGCCACAACGCCTCGGCGCTGGGCTCACCCCTTGTTGCGATACAGCTCTACCAGGGTCGCCGGATCTTTATGCAGGTAACCCTGGCTACCGTGCAGACGCATCAATTGCGCGGCGAGGCCACTGAGCGGCGTCGCAGAACCCTGCTCGCGGGAAAACTTGACCGCACCATCGAGGTCCTTGAGCAGCGTGCGCACATGCCACTTGATCGGCTCGAAGCGGCTCTCGGCCATCTGCGGTGCGAGTATCTGCAGCGGCTTGGAATCGGCAAAACCACCCGCCAGGGCTTCGGCGATCAGGGTCGCATCAACCCCCGACTGTTCGGCCAGCGCCACCACTTCGGCAATGACCAGGGCATTGCAGGCCACGATCATCTGGTTACAAGCCTTGGTCACCTGGCCCGCGCCCACCGCGCCCATGTGCGTCACCCGCTGGCCCAGCACCTGCAGCACCGGGCGTGCACGTTGCAGGTCGGCTGCCTCACCGCCGACCATGATCGCCAGGCTGCCGGCCTCGGCACCGGAGGTGCCGCCGGACACCGGAGCATCCAGCCAGGCCATGCCACACAGTGCCGCCAGTTCGCTGGCCATTTCGCGGGTAGCGGTGGGCTCCAGGCTGGAGAAATCGACGAGCAGCTGGCCACTACGCCCACCCTCGGCAATGCCTTGAATGCCGAACACCACCTCGCGCACCACAGCGGTGTCGGCCAGGCATAACAGCACCATGTCGCTGTCGCGGCAAAGTTGCGCCGGGCTGCTGGCCAAGCGCGCGCCAGCGGCGACCAGCGCCGCGCACTTGTCAGGGCTGCGATTCCAGACAGTCAGCGGGTAACCCGCCGCCAACAGACGCCGGCACATGGGCAGGCCCATCAGGCCGATGCCGGCGAATCCAAGCGAAGGTAGTGCAGTGCTCATCGATGACTCCTGACTGGTTCGAACATTAAGGCTGCGCGTGGCCTGGCGGAACTGGGGACACATTACGCATTCCGTAAACTGTTACCGCCACGCCGAATTGTTACTTACCTCTACCCGCCTTGAACGCCATCAAGCACCAAAACGGGGCCGCTGCGTATTTTCACGCACCAAAAGCGATCACGCCTCTTTCTGGTCTTTTACCTGAATAACGATGAACGGCGAAACGACCACGGCCCAGATCTCTGGATCGCGGCTTTGCAGGTCCAGGGCCTGCTCGGCGGTGACCGGCCCAACAGTGCCATCACTACGCCACTTGGCGAAGATCTCGCCGCGATTCTCGGCCATCGCCTCGGCAACGGTGATCAGGTCCAGGCGGGGGTCGACCCAAATCAGGTCACCCTTGGCCCAGAAACGCTCAAGCGCTTTCCACTCGATGATTGCTGTCTCGCCAAGCAATTTGGCATAGAGGGTGCTTGTTTGATCAGTCATGGGTGGTATCCGCAAAAAATCGGCCAATGAAAAGGTCGGCATTTTTGCAGAAAAACCCGGTTTCAAATAAGTAATTTGGTCGATTGCCCCCGAATTCGCGGGGCAAAGCCGCAGATGCAGGCAGTTTGATGGCGCCTTTCTGTATCTTTCTGTCGACCAAGCGACAACACGGGAAACAGGCACTTTTCGACCGCTTTTCAAGCGCTCGAACAGCGCTCTACACTGTACCGGTACAGTTCCGGGACATGTTCCGGGGGAAGGTGGGCTTGCGCGTTGGCATGGCCACGCCGCAAATCCCGCCCGGTCTGTAGCCCTGGCCGCCAGGACTATAAGAATTACAACAGAATGAGTGGAGCACTATGATCAAGATTTCCAAGCTGTTCGCCGCAATGGTTCTGGCCGGGGTAGCCAGCCATTCGTTTGCCGCCGATACCATCAAGATCGGCATCGCCGGTCCCAAGACGGGTCCTGTGACCCAGTACGGCGACATGCAGTTCATCGGCGCCAAGCAAGCCATCAAGGACATCAACGCCGCGGGCGGCGTCGATGGCAAAATGCTCGAAGCCAAGGAATACGACGACGCATGCGACCCTAAACAGGCCGTGGCAGTCGCCAACAAAGTGGTCAACGACGGCGTCAAGTTCGTGATCGGCCACCTGTGCTCCAGCTCTACTCAGCCTGCGTCCGACATCTACGAAGACGAAGGCGTGATCATGATCACCCCGGCCGCCACCTCGCCGGAAATCACCGCCCGTGGCTACAAGCTGATCTTCCGCACCATCGGCCTGGACAGCGCCCAGGGCCCGGCGGCCGGCAACTACATCGCCGACCACGTCAAGCCGAAAGTGGTCGCGGTACTGCACGACAAGCAGCAGTACGGTGAAGGCATCGCCACCGCGGTCAAGCAGACCCTGGAGAGCAAAGGCACCAAGGTTGCCGTGTTCGAAGGCCTGAATGCCGGTGACAAGGACTTCTCCTCGATCATCCAGAAGCTCAAGCAGAACAACGTCGACTTCGTCTACTACGGTGGCTACCACCCAGAGCTGGGCCTGATCCTGCGCCAGGCTCAGGAAAAAGGCCTGAAAGCCAAGTTCATGGGCCCGGAAGGCGTGGGTAACGACTCCATCTCGCAGATCGCCCAAGGCGCCTCCGAAGGCCTGCTGGTGACCCTGCCGAAGTCGTTCGATGCCGACCCGGAGAACAAGAAGATCGTCGATGCCATCAAGGCAGACGGCAAGGACCCAAGCGGCCCGTTCGTGTTCCCGGCCTACTCGGCTGTCGAACTGATCGCCCAGGGTATCAAGGCCGCCAAGTCCGAAGACACCGACAAGGTGGCAGCCGCCATCCACGCCGGCACCTTCAAGACCCCGACCGGCGAGCTGGCCTACGACGAGAAAGGCGACCTGAAAGACTTCAAGTTCGTGGTCTACGAATGGCACTTCGGCAAGCCGAAGACCGAAGTCTCCCCTCAGTAACTGCGTGACTAAATAGCTGACCGTAAAAAGCCCACTGTGCGAGCAGTGGGCTTTGTTTTACGAGGTTCATGAGCCTGGCTGCCGCGATCCGGATGCCGGCTCACCTGAAAATCTTAAAACCGTCACCCGCGGTTTCCTGGCCCTACCCCCGCCAGCGAAATGCAAATCAGGTTTTTAGGAGCGCTGTAATGCCTGAGATCTACCATTTCTTCCAACAACTGGTTAATGGATTGACCATCGGCAGCACCTATGCCTTGATCGCCATCGGTTACACGATGGTGTACGGCATCATTGGCATGATCAACTTCGCCCACGGCGAGGTGTACATGATCGGTTCCTATGTGGCCTTCATCGCCCTGGCGGGCCTGGCCATGATGGGTATCCATTCGCTGCCGATCCTGATGACCGTTGCCTTCGTCGCGACGATCTTCGTCACCAGTGCCTATGGCTACAGCATCGAACGGGTTGCCTACCGCCCCCTGCGCAACAGCAACCGCCTGATCCCGCTGATTTCCGCCATCGGCATGTCGATCTTCCTGCAGAACACCGTGCTGCTTTCGCAGGATTCCAAGGACAAGTCCATCCCCAACCTGATCCCCGGCAGTTTCTCGTTCGGCCCGGGCGGCGCGGAGGAAGTACTGATCAGCTACATGCAGATCCTGGTGTTCGTCGTCACCCTGGTGGCCATGACCCTGCTCACCCTGTTCATCTCCCGTTCTCGCCTGGGCCGCGCCTGCCGCGCCTGCGCCGAGGACATCAAGATGGCCAACCTGCTGGGCATCAACACCAACAACATCATCGCCCTCACCTTCGTCATCGGTGCCGCCCTGGCAGCCGTGGCGGCCGTGCTGCTGAGCATGCAGTACGGGGTGATCAACCCCAACGCCGGTTTCCTGGTGGGCCTGAAGGCCTTCACCGCGGCGGTGCTGGGTGGCATCGGCAGCATCCCGGGCGCCATGCTCGGCGGGCTGGTGCTGGGCGTGGCCGAAGCGTTTGGCGCCGATATCTTCGGTGACCAGTACAAGGACGTGGTGGCATTCGGCTTGTTGGTTCTTGTCCTGCTATTCCGGCCGACCGGCATCCTGGGCCGCCCGGAGGTTGAAAAAGTATGAACAGAAATCTCAAACAGGCGTTCTTCAGCGCCTTGCTGGTATGGGCCGTGGCCTTCCCGGTGCTGGGTCTGAAACTGAGCATCGACGGCATCAGCCTGGTAGTGCACAGCCAGGGTTCGTTCACCATCAGCATCATCGCCGTGTGTTCGGTGCTGATGTTCCTGCGCGTGCTGTTCGACAAGCAGTGGAGTTCGGTGATGGGCCGCCGCTCGGATCGCAAGCTGATCCCGCCGGCTGTCAGCAACTACCTGACCCTGCCGAAAACCCAGCGCTACGTGATCATCGGCCTGATCGTTGCCGCACTGGTGTGGCCGTTCTTCGGCTCGCGCGGTGCGGTCGATATCGCCACGCTGATCCTGATCTACGTGTTGCTGGGCCTGGGCCTGAACATCGTGGTCGGCCTGGCGGGCCTGCTCGATCTCGGTTACGTCGGCTTCTACGCCGTCGGCGCCTACAGCTATGCCATGCTCTCGCACTACCTGGGCTGGAGCTTCTGGGTGTGCCTGCCGATCGCCGGCCTGATGGCCGCCACCTTCGGCTTCCTGCTCGGCTTCCCGGTGCTGCGCCTGCGCGGCGACTACCTGGCGATCGTGACCCTGGGCTTCGGCGAGATCATCCGCCTGTTCCTGCGCAACCTTACCGACTGGACTGGCGGCCCCAACGGCATCAGCAACATCCCCAAGCCGGAGTTCTTCGGGCTCACCTTCGAACGCCGTGCCGCCGAGGGCATGCAGACCTTCCACGAGTTCTTCGGGCTGCAATACAACTCGATCAACAAGGTGATCTTCCTGTACCTGGTGGCGCTGCTGCTGGCCTTGCTGGCGCTGTTCGTGATCAACCGCCTGCTGCGCATGCCGATCGGCCGTGCCTGGGAAGCGCTGCGCGAAGACGAGATCGCCTGTCGCGCGCTGGGCCTGAACCCGACCATCATCAAGCTCTCGGCGTTTACCCTCGGTGCCTGCTTTGCCGGTTTCGCCGGCAGCTTCTTCGCCGCGCGCCAGGGCCTGGTGACGCCGGAGTCGTTCACCTTCATCGAGTCGGCAATCATCCTTGCCATCGTCGTGCTCGGCGGCATGGGCTCACAACTGGGCGTGATCCTCGCGGCCATCGTAATGATCCTGCTGCCCGAGCTGATGCGTGAGTTCAGCGAATACCGGATGCTGATGTTCGGTGCGCTGATGGTGTTGATGATGATCTGGCGTCCGCAGGGCCTGCTGCCCATGCAACGTCCACACATGGAGCTGCGTCGATGAGCCGCGAAATTCTGCAAGTCAGCGGCCTGAGCATGCGCTTCGGCGGCTTGTTGGCGGTCAACGGCGTGGCCCTGACCGTCAAGGAAAAACAGGTGGTGGCGCTGATCGGCCCGAACGGCGCCGGCAAGACCACCGTGTTCAACTGCCTGACCGGTTTCTACAAGCCCAGTGGTGGCACCATCCTGCTCGATGGCCAGCCCATCCAAGGCCTGGCCGGGCACCAAATCGCCCGCAAGGGCGTGGTGCGGACCTTCCAGAACGTGCGCCTGTTCAAGGAAATGACCGCGCTGGAAAACCTGCTGATTGCCCAGCACCGCCACCTCAACACCAACTTCTTCGCCGGCCTGTTCAAGACCCCGAACTTCCGCCGCAGCGAGAAAGAGGCCATGGAACGCGCGCAGTACTGGCTGGAGAAGGTCAACCTGACCGAATTCGCCAACCGTACCGCCGGCACCCTCGCCTACGGCCAGCAGCGTCGCCTGGAAATCGCCCGCTGCATGATGACCCAGCCGCGCATCATCATGCTCGACGAACCGGCCGCGGGCCTGAACCCGAGAGAGACCGAAGACCTGAAGGCGCTGATCGCCTACCTGCGGGAGTCGCACAACGTCACCGTGCTGCTGATCGAGCATGACATGAAGCTGGTGATGAGCATTTCCGACCATATCGTGGTGATCAACCAGGGCACCCCCCTGGCCCACGGTACGCCGGAACAGATCCGCGACAACCCTGATGTGATCAAAGCCTACCTGGGGGAAGCGTAAATGCTGAAGTTCGAAAACGTTTCCACCTTCTACGGCAAGATCCAGGCGCTGCACAGCGTCAACGTGGAGATCAACCAGGGCGAGATCGTTACCCTGATCGGCGCCAACGGCGCCGGCAAGTCGACCTTGCTGATGACCCTGTGCGGCTCGCCGCAGGCGCACAGCGGCAGCATCAAGTACCTGGGGGAAGAACTGGTCGGCCAGCCGTCCTCGCACATCATGCGCAAAAGCATCGCGGTAGTGCCGGAAGGTCGCCGCGTGTTCGCCCGCCTGACGGTCGAGGAAAACCTGGCCATGGGTGGTTTCTTCACCGACAAGGGCGACTACCAGGAGCAGCTGGACAAGGTGCTGCAGCTGTTCCCGCGCCTGAAGGAACGCTATATCCAGCGCGGCGGCACCATGTCCGGTGGCGAACAGCAGATGCTGGCCATCGGCCGGGCGCTGATGAGCAAGCCCAAGCTGCTGCTGCTCGACGAGCCTTCGCTGGGCCTGGCGCCAATCATCATCCAGCAGATCTTCGACATCATCGAACAACTGCGCCGTGATGGCGT
>NZ_JABMCW010000237.1:0-8885 GCF_013179705.1 Pseudomonas sp. CM25
ACATACCCCTCGACCCACCGCTGACCGACAAATTGCGCTTTGCCGGCGGCTACCAGAACGAGGAGCTCGCCGGTACCGACACCCTTAGCAAGCTGCTGACCGTCGGGCCCGAATGGCACAGCAAGCTGCCCAGCGGCTGGCAGCGGGTGATTTCGCTCAAGTACCAGCGTGAGGAATATCGCCTGGGCGACGATTCCGGGCTGAGCAACCTGTTGATGCCTGGGGTGAGCTATTCCTTCCTGCGCAGTGACAACCGCATCGACCCGCACAACGGCTACCGCCTGCAGTTCGACGCCCAGGTGGCCAAGGAGGGGCTGGTTTCCGATACCAACCTGCTGCATGGCAACGTATTGCTCAAGGGGCTGACCACGCTCGGCCACAACCACCGCTTCCTCGGCCGCGTGCAGTTCGGGGGCAGCGCGACCAATGGTTTCAAGAACAACATTCCGCCATCGCTGCGTTTCTTCGCCGGTGGCGACCAGAGCGTGCGCGGCTACGACTACCAGACCCTGTCGCCGAAGAACAGCGACGGCGACCGCATCGGCGGCCGTTATCTGGTTGCCGGCAGCGTCGAGTACCAGTACTCGCTGACCGAAAAATGGCGGATCGCAACTTTTGTCGACCAGGGCAATTCGTTCAACGACCTGGAGCTGCCCAGCCTCAAGACCGGTGTCGGTTTTGGTGTGCGCTGGGTGTCGCCGGTGGGGCCACTGCGCCTGGACCTGGCCAAGGCACTGGATGACGACGGGGGAATTCGCCTGCACTTTTCCATGGGGCCTGAGCTGTGAAGCGCGTGATCAAATACACTTTGCTGGGCCTGCTGGGAGTAGCCGCAAGCCTGGGCATGGCGCTGGGGCTTTTGCTGGGGACCGAGGCGGGCAGCCGCTGGGCGCTGGGCCAGGTGCCCGGGCTTGAAGTCAGCGACTTCCAGGGGCGTCTGGCGGGCAGCTGGCAGGCCAGCCAGCTGCGCTGGGCCGATAGCGGCAGCACGGTAGAGGTGCAAGCCCCGGTGCTCGCCTGGTCGCCCACCTGCCTGCTGCGCGCCACCCTGTGCATCGACCGCTTGCAGGCACAGCGCATCGACATGGCGTTTGCGCCCAGTGACCAGGCGGCGGACAGTGGTCCGCTGCAGTTGCCGGCACTGCGCCTGCCGTTGGCCATTGAGCTGGGGGAGGTCAAGGTTGGCCAGCTGCGCCTGGATGGCAGCGACCTGCTGGGCGATTTGCAACTGGCAGCGCACTGGACCACTAGCGGGATGCGCATCGACAGCCTGCACCTGCAGCGCGATGACCTGCAATTGAACCTGCAGGGCGATCTGCAGCCCGAAGGTGACTGGCCGGTGCAACTGCAGGCGCAGCTGCAGCTGCCTGCGGTAGAGGACAAGCCCTGGCAGCTGGCGTTGACTGCAACGGGGGACTTGCAAAAGACCCTGAAGCTGGCCGGTACCAGCAGTGGCTACCTCGATGCGACGCTGACCGGCCAGTTGCAGGCGTTGGCCGAGCACCTGCCGGCTACCTTGCAGATCCGCTCGGAGGCCTTCAAACCGGCCGGGTCATTGCCTGACACCCTTCAGCTGAACCAGCTCACGCTCGATGCCAAGGGCGATCTGCTCAAGGGTTATGCGCTGGCAGGGTCGGCCAGCCTGCCGGCGGAACAATCACCGATCGCCCTGGCATTGTCCGGGCGGGTCGACAGCAAAGGCGCCAGGCTCGATGCGCTGGACCTGAACGCCAGCGACACCCAACGGGTCAAGCTGCAAGCCACCGCCGACTGGCAACAGGCCTTGACTGCCGACGCGCAGCTGGACTGGCAGGACTTCCCGTGGTTGCGCCTGTACCCACTGGAAACACCGCCCGAAGTCACCCTCAAGCGTTTCAATGCCCAGGTGCATTATCGCGACGGCAACTACCAGGGCAGCTTCAATGGTGACCTGGACGGCCCGGCGGGGGCGTTCAGCCTGGCGAGCCCGTTCGAGGGTGACCTGGCGCAGGTGAAGCTGCCGCAGCTGACGCTCACCGCGGGGCAAGGCAAGGCCGCCGGCAGTGTCGCCATAGGCTTTGCCGACACCGTGGCCTGGGATGTCGACTTGCAGCTTTCGGCGCTCGACCCGGCCTATTGGCTGGCCGAGCTGCCGGGCACCCTGGCCGGCCCGCTGCGCAGCAAGGGCGAGCTGAAGGGCGAGGTGCTCAGCCTGGATGCCCAGCTTGACCTCAAAGGCCGCCTGCGCGGCCAGCCGGCGGTGTTCAAGGCCCAGGCCCAGGGCTCAGGGCAGAGCTGGACCCTCGGTGCGCTGGCAATCCAGCTGGGTGACAACCGCATCAACGGCAGTGGCAGCCTGCAGCAGCGTCTGGCCGGGCGGATCGACCTTGACCTGCCGCGCCTCGGCCAGCTGTGGCCAAGGCTGCAAGGCCAGGTGAAGGGCCGGCTGGATGTTGCCGGCACCTTGCAAGCGCCGCAGGGTACCCTGACCCTGCAGGGCCAGCGACTGGCCCAGGCCGAAAACCGCTTGCAACAGCTTGATCTGGATGCGCGTCTGGACAACGCCCAGCGCGGGGTAATCGCGCTCAAGGCGAGCGGTATCCAACTGGGTGATACGGCACTGGGTACGCTGCAGGCCAACGGCAAAGGCGACATTCGCCAGCAGGCGCTGACCCTGGCACTGGACGGGCCGCAGCTCAAACTCGATCTGGGCCTGGATGGCCAGCTGAACAAAGGTGACTGGCGCGGGCGCCTGGCCAGTGGACGCATCCAGGCCGGCGGGCAGGATTGGCAGTTGCAGGCCCCGGCGCGGCTGCAGCGGCTGGCCAGCGGTCAGCTGGACTTCGGTGCCCATTGTTGGCGCTCCGGCCAGGCCAGCTTGTGCGGTGACGACCAGCGGCTGGCCCCCGAACCGCGCTTGCGCTACCACCTCAAGCAGTTCCCGCTGGGCAGCCTGGCCCAGTGGCTGCCCAAGGACTTTGCCTGGCAGGGCCTGCTCAACGCCGATATCAACCTGGATATTCCGGCCAGCGGCCCCAAGGGCAACATCGTCATCGACGCCAGCGGCGGCACCTTGCGGGTGCGCGACAAGGACCGTTGGGTCGACTTCCCGTACCAGGCCCTGCGTGTGGACAGCACGCTGGCACCGCGGCGCATCGATACGCGCCTGGCGTTTCGCGGCGAGCGCCTGGGTGAGCTGAACATCAATGCCCGGCTCGATCCGCTGGGCAAGGACAAACCCTTGTCGGGGGACTTTCGTCTGGCCGGGCTGGACCTGTCGGTAGCCCGGCCGTTCGTGCCGATGGTCGAGCGCCTGGCAGGCCAGCTCAATGGCAGTGGCCGGCTTTCAGGCAGCTTGCTGGCACCGCAGGTCAACGGCAACCTGGCGCTCAGTGGTGGCGAAATCAGTGGTGCGGAACTCCCCGCCAGCCTGGAGGACTTGTCGCTGCAGGCGCTGATCGCCGGCGAGCAGGTCCAGCTCAATGGCAGCTGGCGCAGTGGTGAGGCCGGGCGTGGCCAGCTGACCGGCAACGTCCACTGGGGGCAGGCACTGGGCATGGAGGTGCGCTTGCAGGGCCAGCAGCTGCCGATCACGGTCGAGCCTTATGCGACGCTTGAGGTTGCTCCGGACCTGACGTTGCGCCTGATCGACGACAAGCTGGCCGTGACCGGCAAGGTGCAGGTACCCAAGGGCAAGATCACTGTGCGCGAGCTGCCACCGTCCACCGTCAAGGTGTCGGATGACACGGTCATCGTCGGCCATCAGACCGAGGAGGGCAAAGCGCCCATGGCGATGGCCATGGACATCGATGTCGAAGTGGGCCGCGAAAAGCTGTCGTTCAGCGGCTTTGGCCTCACCGCCAACCTGCTTGGCCATGTGCACATCGGCGACAACCTTGATACCCGCGGCGAGCTCAGCCTGGCCGACGGCCGTTACCGTGCCTACGGCCAGCGCCTGACCATCCGCCGGGCGCGGCTGCTGTTCGCCGGCCCCATCGACCAGCCTTACCTGGACATCGAAGCCATCCGCCAGGTTGACGACGTGATTGCCGGTATCCGCCTGAGTGGCAGCGCCGAGCAGCCCACTACCAAAGTGTTCTCCGAGCCCGCCATGAGCCAGGAGCAGGCGCTGTCGTACCTGGTATTGGGGCGGCCTCTGGGGACCTCTGGCGAGGACAACAACATGCTCGCCGAGGCCGCCTTGGGCCTGGGCCTGGCCGGTAGCGCCGGCATCACCGGCAGCCTGGCGTCCAGCCTGGGCATCGACGACTTCCAGCTGGATACCGAAGGTTCGGGCAACACCACCAGCGTGGTCGCCAGCGGTAACCTTACCGAGAAGCTGAGCCTGCGTTACGGTGTAGGGGTGTTCGAACCCGCCAACACCATCGCGTTGCGCTACAAGCTGAGCAAGAAGGTCTACCTGGAAGCCGCCAGCGGGCTTGCCAGCTCACTGGACATCTTCTACAAGCGCGACTTCTAAGCGGCGTCGGGGCGGCTGTCAACGGATGGTCGCCGCCTCGATGAATTCATTGGTCCCGGTATCGGGACCGGGCGGGTGCGGCGGGCTGGGGGCGCGTATCGGAGTGATCAGGCTGGTGTATTCCTCGATCAGCCGGTTCAGTGCTTCTGGTGGTTCACTGGCCTGGAACTGCATGCGGATCTGCACTTCGTCCGGGTCACGGTTTTCGCCCTGGCGACCCTGGCCGCCGATGGTGACTTTAAAGCTGGCGGTCTTGTTCTCCCCAGCGTGCACCAGAGCCTGTTTGGCTTCGGTACCTTTGACGCGCACCGACAGATCGACCTGCATACGCTCCAGCGCCAGGCCTTTGGGCGAGACCAGGGCGAACAAGGGCACGCGCATGATGTGCTGGCTGTCCATGGCCACTTCGACCATCTTGGCTTTCATGGGGGCGCCCAGCGCCTCGGCGTCGCATTCGAAGAACTGGTCGAACAGGTTGATGTACTGCTGTGCGATCAGGCTGTTGGTGGCGCTTGCGGCTTCTTGCAGGCCACGAGTGATTTCGCGCAGGTCGATGGAAGTCATCGGCGCGGGGGATTTATCCATCTGATTGGCTCCTGAGGCCAGGTGACACCCCCCTGGCGTCGCGCAGAGGGGCAGTTTCGGGGTAGGAGATGGCGGTCAAGGTAAAGACGGGGGCGGAGGGGTCTTTGCGCCAGCAGACGGGGTGATGCCATTCGTGGGCTCTTTCAAGGTGTCTTTCTGCGAAACCGTATCGGTGCTTTCCAGGGCTGCGGTCTTTACAACGGTTGGCTTGGTTGCCGCGTCCGTGAGGAAGTCGATCACCCTCATCACCGCTTCAGGCGGCTCCTGGCGCTTCAATGTAGTGTTGAATGCGTAGCGGGCACGGGTGTCTGTCTTGCGCGTTTGCGTGGACTTGTGGCTGACGCTGCCCTTCACATTCAGCTTGAATGGCCCCCAGCCCAGGGAGCCGCTCGCTTGTGCGCTCGTGTCCTTGCCGGAGACGTCTTCCGACATCTGGTTGATGATCAGTTCGAAATCGACCGTGCCTTGTTCGATGGCGATGTTCGGGTGGGTGATGGCCGCCAGCAACGGCACTTTCATGGTCTTGCTGACCACGCCCTGGTATGCGCCCTGTTCGTCGACAATGGTTTCGTCGTAGTCAAACTGGATGGCTACCGCCTTGCCGTCCTGGACGCACACCTGCATCAGGAAATCGGCATACGATTTACTCGCAGTTATCTGCGCCTGGACCATTGCCTGAAGGGGGCCGGCAATCATGCGGTCCATCGGCAGGGCATTGATGACGGAGCCGATGAGGCTGTTATCTATCGACATTTCGAGGTGCTCTCTCTAGCGGGGGATCAAGGTGGCCGCCGATCGCAGCCACGGGGGCTCAGCGGACGCAAGGGTCCTGGCGCCGAATGTTGCCGATCTGACGCAGGCTCAGGCCGTACTTGTTGGCGAGCAGGCTGCGGGACAGGCCGTCGGCGCTTTCTTTCTGGATCTGCAGGTTGCGTAGCTGGCGCAGGAAATGGTCGACCTTGGGGATCTCCAGGGCGACCCCGGCAAAGCGCTTGATCAGCGCGTCGAGTGCTTCGGCTGGCAGTACGTCGGCGAGCTTGGTGCGCTCGCGGTGCTTGGGGATGTACTTGGGCCTGCCGCCGTAGGCGCAGGTCAGCTGGTAGGCGTTGTCGATGCCGATGCAGTCGATCAGGGCCTGCAGCGAGTGGGGCAGTTGGCTGATATCGATCTGGCTCAAATCTGGCAGTTGCATATGACGCTCCTTCGGGATGGGTGGAATGGGCTACCCGATCACCCGCGGCGTTATGTCGAAGGTGTGCCTGAATTTTCTGCGACAGACAGGCGCCTCGCTAGGCGGCATAAAGGTTGAGGGTTGTAGCTTCGGAGAACAGGTTTTGCGGGCATCGATGTCAGCCGTTGTAGGAAACGGCCTCAGCCATGGTATGTGGTTGCTGATTTCCCATGCGCTCGATCCCGCCTTTGCCAGTTGGTTGTAGAACCCTCAGTCGCAGGGATAGCTGCTCAGCAGGCTGGCGCTGTTCAGGTAGGCCCGAGGGCTGTCGGCCATGCCTTGTGGCAAGGTGCGCCAGTCAACCAGCAGGCACAGCGCATGCAACGGCGCCCCCTGCCGCTGGCCGATAACCCGGTCGGCAAAACTGCGGCGATAGAGCGCCTGGGTCTGCTGTACCGCCTGCACCTGGTCGGCCTGGGCCAGGGTCTGACGGGCCAGGTCGGGTAGCAAGGCTAAGGGCACGCTGAAGTGAGCGGGTGATCCATCGGCCTGCAAGTAGCCGGCCTGGCGTACGCGCTGCCACATTTGCTGCCATTGGCTGGCCCCTGCATGGGCAGCCAGCTCGCGGCCTAGCTGAAACAGCTGCTCGGAAGGTATCTGGCGGGTATCGAGGGCATGAAGGGAGAGGGGGGTCAGAAACAGTGACGCCAACAGCAGCGGTTTGAACATGGTGCCTCCGGCATGGGTGCTTGGGAGGCCCATGCTTTCAGGCTACCGTTACCCCACCCAGCAGGAAATGCAGCGCCGGGGCGGGTGGGCGTTGTATCATTGCCGCCGCTCGTTGCGAGCCATTTGCCCCTGATGTTGCAAGGAACCTTCGATGACACATGTGCAGCGCCTGAAATATTCCGTTCTGATCATCCTGGTGGTATTGGGCCTGATGCTGGGCCTTTCCCACCTGCAGAAGCAGGGCACGATCAGTGAGCAGACCTTCCAGATGCTGGCCATCGCCATCGCCGTGGTGGTCGTGGTGATCAACGGCATCCTGCGGCGCAAGGTCAAGCCCTGAGCCAAGCCTTGGGCTGTGCGGGCCGGCCAGCCATGGCCGGCCATGCGCTCAGCGCGGGAGAGCCTGCTCCAGTACGGCGCGTGCCTGGGGATTGAGGCTGTAGCACTTGTCGCTGCCCAGCTGGATGACGCCTTCGGCGCACAGCCGCTTCAGCACTTCGCGCACACTCAGGAACGACAGCGGAATGTCCAGCTGTTCCAGTTGTGCGTGCACGCCACGCACGCCGATGCTACGGCCGTGGCGGTCGGCGGCATGCAGGGCATCGATCACCTTGAGGCGGATCAGGCTGGTGCGCAGGCCAAAGGTGCGCAGCAGCTCGCGGATCTGCTCGTTGCCAATTCGCTCGTCGGCAAAAACGTCCTGTTCCCTGGGCGCTTTGCCTGGGACGCGCCCGGCCTGGATCGAGGTTTGCGGGTTGTACATGTGAATGCTCCTTTTCGTGGACGAACCCGAAATATGGGTGCCTCACTTACTAGGACGAATGAGAACGAAAAAACTGCAACCCACTCGCGAAAAAAATGCCTGTTCCTTTTCAAGACGTCCTATCGCCTTGTAATACGTAAAATTTTCATGTGGCCATTCGTCTGATCGGGATACCCCCCGAATCCGAGGAGCGCCTGTGTTTCCACTTTCCCGTCCCATGACCTGCGCTGGCCTGGCTGCCGCCCTTGTGGCCTTCAGCGGCGGCGTAGCAGCGCAGCCCGCCTCTGCCGATGCCAGTGCGCAGATCCGCCGTACCAGTTACGGGGTGCCGCACATCGTCGCCAAGGACGAGCGGGGCCTGGGCTATGGCATCGGCTATGCGTACGCCCAGGACAATCTGTGCCTGCTGGCCAACGAAGTGCTGACCGTCAGCGGCGAGCGCTCACGCTTTTTCGGTGCCAAGGGCAAGACCCTGGAGCAGCGTGACAACCTGGCCAGCGACCTGTTCTTCACCTGGCTGAACAGCCCCGCAGCGGTCAATGCCTTCTTGCAGGCGCAGCCGGCACCGGTGCAGGCACTGCTGGCGGGCTATGCGAGCGGCTACAACCGGGCGTTGGCCGAGCGCCGCCGCCAGGGTTTGCCCGCCGAATGCGGCCAGGGCGAGTGGGTGCGGCCGATCAGCAGCGAGGATCTGGTCAAGCTCACCCGCCGGCTGCTGGCCGAAGGCGGTGCAGGGCAGTTCGTCGAGGCACTGGCAGGGGCGCAACCACCTGCGTTGGCCAGCCAGCAGGCCCCGGCCGGCTTTGCCGCTGCGCTGGCGCGGCAAGAACGCTTTGCCACGGAGCGTGGCAGCAATGCGGTGGCCGTGGGCGCGCAGCGTTCGGCCAATGGCCGCGGCCTGTTGCTGGCCAACCCGCACTTTCCGTGGATGGGCGGCATGCGCTTCTACCAGATGCAGTTGACCATCCCCGGCCAGATGGATGTGATGGGCGCGGCATTGCCAGGCTTGCCGGTGGTCAATATCGGTTTCAACCGGCACCTGGCATGGACGCATACCGTCGACACCTCGAACCACTTTACCCTTTACCGTCTGCAACTCGACCCCAAGGACCCGACCCGCTACCTGCTCGACGGCAAGTCGCTGCCGCTGGCCCGGCAAACCATCAGTGTGGCGGTCA
>NZ_JABMCW010000238.1:0-8855 GCF_013179705.1 Pseudomonas sp. CM25
TGGTGGTGATCGCCGGCCAGGAATACGGCACCGGCTCAAGCCGCGACTGGGCGGCCAAGGGCACCAATCTGCTGGGGGTCAAGGCTGTGCTGGCGGAAAGTTTCGAGCGCATCCACCGCTCCAACCTGGTGGGCATGGGTGTACTGCCGCTGCAGTTCACGGCCGGGCACGATCGCAAGCAACTGGGGCTGACCGGGAACGAGAAAATCGATGTATTAGGCCTGGACAGCGCGCAAATCCGTCCCGGCATGAGCCTGCCCCTGCGCATCACCCGCGCGGATGGGCAGCAGGAGCAGATCGAGGTGCTGTGCCGGATCGACACCCTGAACGAGGTTGAATACTTCAAGGCGGGTGGAATTCTGCATTATGTGCTGCGCCAACTGATCGCGGGCTGAGGCGGCAGGTCTGGCTCTGGATTCCAGGTGCTCCTGAGATCGGGCGCCGCCTGCGCGGCGCTCGATCTGACAAAAATATCCATTCAACAAAAGCCGTGGCTTGCCGATACCTCTCCAAAGCCCTGCGGACTTACAAGCCATGCGTAACAACCAGCCGATTACCCAGAGAGAACGGACTTTCCCTGCCCAGCAGCGGTTGATCTCCACCACCAATGCCAAAGGCGTGATTACCTACTGCAACGATGCCTTCATCGATATCAGTGGTTTCACCCGCGAAGAGCTGACCGGCGCACCGCACAACCTGGTCCGCCATCCCGACGTTCCGCCTGCCGTGTTCGCCCATATGTGGCAAACGCTCAAACAGGGCCAGCCGTGGATGGGGATCGTCAAGAACCGTTGCAAGTCCGGCGACCATTACTGGGTCAACGCCTATGTCACGCCGATCTACGACAACAACCAGGTCGTCGGCTTCGAGTCGGTGCGGGTCAAACCCACTGCCGAACAGATCCGTCGCGCCGAGGCGTTGTACCAGCGCCTCAACCAGGGCAAGCCGGCGGTGCCGCGCCGTGACAAGTGGCTGCCCGTGCTGCAGGACTGGCTGCCGTTCATCCTGATCAGCCAGATGGGCTTCCTGATCGGTAACTGGCTGGGCCATTCCTGGGGCTTCGCCCTGGCCGCCGGGCTTTCGGTTCCGCTGGGGCTACTCGGCCTGAGCTGGCAGCAGCGCGGCCTCAAGCGCCTGCTGCGCCTGGCCGAACAAACCACCTCCGACCCACTGATCGCGCAGATGTTCACCGACAGCCGGGGCGTGCAGGCGCGCCTGGAAATGGCCATGCTCAGCCAGGACGCGCGCATGAAAACCTGCCTGACCCGCTTGCAGGACAGTGCCGAGCACCTCAGTGACCAGGCCCGTCAGTCCGATGCCCTGGCGCACAAAAGCTCTTCGGGCCTGGAGCGCCAGCGGGTAGAAACCGAGCAGGTCGCCGCAGCGGTCAACCAGATGGCAGCCACCACCCAGGAAGTGGCCAACCACGTGCAACGCACCGCCGATGCCACCCAGGAAGCCAACCGCCTGACCACCCAGGGCCGGCAGATTGCCGGGGAAACCCGCGAAGCCATTGAACGCCTGTCGGCGGCAGTGGGCGAAACCGGCCAGACGGTCACGCAACTGGCCAAGGACAGCGACGAGATTGGTGGCGTGGTCGATGTGATCAAGGGCATTGCCGACCAGACCAATCTGCTGGCGCTGAACGCGGCCATCGAGGCGGCGCGAGCCGGGGAAATGGGCCGCGGCTTTGCCGTGGTGGCCGACGAGGTGCGGCAGTTGGCACAGCGTACCGCTGAATCCACCGGGCAGATCCATGGCCTGATCGCCAAGCTGCAACAAACCGCCAGCAATGCCGTGCTGACCATGGAAACCGGTCACCGCCAGGCGCAGGAAGGGGTCGACCGGGTGATGCAGGCTGACGAAGCCCTGGTGGGCATCAGCGAAGCGGTCGCCAACATCACCGACATGGCCACCCAGATTGCTGCCGCAACCGAAGAACAGACGGCGGTCGCAGACGAGATCAGCCGTAACATCAGCACCATCGCCGAACTGGCCGACCAGACCGCCGAACAGGCGCAGCACTCGGCCCTGCTCAGCGAGGAGCTGACCAGCACGGCGGGTAGCCAGTACTCGCTGGTGGAACGGTTCAACCGCTAAGGGCAGAGCCTGACGTTCGATGCAGGCGCGGGCTTGGCCGCGCCTGCATGTCGCTGCTTACCAATCCAGCTGCAAGCGGCTCTCGAAATAGCGCACTTCCCCGCTCAACGGGTCCTCGAAGCGCAGGCTCTGGGCCAGAAGTTTCAGCGGCCGCTGGTAGTCATCTTCCACCTGTAGCAACTGCGGATAGAACGGGTCGTTGCTGATCCCGGCGCCCAGGGCGGCCATGTGCACACGTAGCTGATGGGTCTTGCCCGTCACCGGCGACAACCCGTAGCGCCACAACTCCCCATTCTTCTCCAGCACTTCGGCCAGGGTTTCGCTGTTGGCCTCCCCTTCTACTTCATGCATGCGGAAGAACGGCTCGCCATGGACCAGGCGGCTTTTGTGCACCAACGGAAACGCACGCTGCGGCATGGCAGCAGCAATGGCCTGATAGCGCTTGTCGATGCGCCGTTCGGGGAACAGCCGCTGGTAGGCACTGCGGGTGTGCGGGTTGGCGGAAAACAGCACAAGCCCGGCGGTATGCCGGTCGATGCGGTGCAACGGCACCAGGTGCGGGTTGCCCAAGCGGCGGATCAGCCGGCGCAGCAAGGTATGCTCGACGTACTCCCCGGTCGGCGTCACCGGCAGAAAGTGCGGCTTGTCGGCCACCACCAGGTGCTCGTCCACGTGCAGCACCACCTCCTGCACCGGAATCGGCCGTTCGTTTGGCACTTCGCGAAAGTAGTGCACACGCATGCCCCGCTTGTAGGGCAATTCGGCCGCAATCGCCCGGCCGCAGGCATCCAGCACGCGGCCACGGGCAAACCGGTCGAGCCACTGGTCCCGGTCGATGGCCTTGAAGTGATCACACAGGCAGTCGAGAACCGTCGCCCAGTTACCGGGTGGCAGGCATACCGTACTGGCTTGCTGGTGGGCGGGGTCGAAAGAGGGGGTCATGGCACTACTCGAAACGATCACGGCCGCGCATTATCGCCCAAGCCCACGCCCTCAACCAGCCTGGGAAATCGCCTCGCTGCGTTCCTTGAGCCAGCGCAGCACCTGCACCGGCTCCCAGCGACCAGGGTCGTAGAGTGCGTAAAGCAACCCCTGGTAACCCACCACGTCCAGCCCACGGTGGTAGCCGGCGCGCTGGAACAAGGCCTCGATTTCGGCAAAGCAGGTATTGAAATGGACCTTGCCAAATGGCGTGCGGTCATCGGTCACCAGGCCTTCGAGGCGCAGTTCCAGAACGGCGTCGGCCACCCGGTCCACGGGCATTCGGTTGACGCTGTACTTGAGTTGCTCGACGTTGAGCATGCTGTTACCTCGATACTGTATTTATATACAGCATACGAACTTCCCCTTGTCGCCGTCAACGTGGCTCATTGCAGCCCCGCCAGGTAGCGGCCGCCCTTACGGATGGTCAACACCTGGCGGCGGGGCGTGCCGCGGGTCACGGACAGATGCACCCACTGGTCGTACTCGAGGATGAGCTGATCGAACGGCACGGCACTTTCGCTGATGCGCCGCACGGTTTCACGCGGGCCGACTTCAATTACCGTGAAATCGGCCGCCAGCCCTTGCACATGCTGGCTATTCGAGGCCCCACCAATCAACCGGTTGACCTTTTCACTGCGAAAAGCGCTACTGATAACGATTGGCGCGCCGAACAGCGAGCGCACCTGCTCAAGCGTCTCACACAACAATTGCAGATTGGCCCTGGCTTCGGGAGGGGGGGTGTTATCGGACCCGTCCCTGGCGGCGAGCTGGGAAAAGGTCATTTCATCGAGCGTGAAATGTGGCGTGATAAGCATGGCGAGCGATTCCGACGATAGAGAGGGTGCCGGCCCTGCTGGGCCGACACCTGATCATCAGCTCGTCTCACGCTGCATGGAGCAGGGTTACAGATCCTCTGCTGCCATCATTGCGCTAGAAACGCCACGACCTGTTCGGCATCGAACGGCCAGTGCAACTCGGCACCGTTATCGCAGCGTCGCAGCACTGGAATGATCAGGCCATAGCGCTCGAACAAGTGTTCGCGTTCAGCGATATCGACCAGCTCCACCAGCAGACCACGGTCGACGAAAGGCATCAGCACCGCCTCGGCCACTTCACACAGGTGGCAACCGAGGGTGCCGAACAATTGGCATTCAGGCAGCATGGGGCAGGTCCCGGTTTGGCATTGAGAAATGCCTATTCTAGGTCTGTCCCGGCCACCCTGCACCTCACCTGGCTCAATCCTGGCTGGTGGCACCAATCCGGTGCAGCGAGAGGTCCGCCCCCTGGAACTCCTGCTCATGGCTCAGGCGCAAGCCATGCACTGCCCGGATCGCGCCGTAAATGGCAAAGCCGCCGGCTAATGCCACCAGCACCCCCATCAGGCTACCCAGCAACTGGCTGCTCAGGCTGACACCACCCATTCCGCCCAGGGCAGCCTGGCCGAAGACACCGCAGGCAATGCCACCCCACACCCCGCACAGGCCGTGCAGAGGCCACACCCCCAGAACGTCGTCGATCTTCCAGCGATTTTGTGCGGCGGTAAATGTCCAGACGAACAACGCGCCCGCGAGCAGACCGGTGGCCAGTGCGCCGATCGGGTGCATCAGGTCGGAACCGGCGCAGATCGCTACCAACCCTGCCAGCGGCCCGTTATGCAAAAAGCCCGGGTCGTTACGCCCGGCCAGCAAAGCAGACAAAGTGCCGCCAACCATGGCCATCAGCGAGTTGATCGCGACCAGGCCGCTGACACCCTGCAGGGTCTGGGCGCTCATCACGTTGAACCCGAACCAGCCGATGATCAGGATCCACGACCCCAGCGCCAGGAAAGGAATGCTTGAAGGCGCAAACGCCACCAGCCGGCCGTCGCGGTAGCGCCCGCGGCGTGGGCCCAGCAGCAACACCGCCGCCAGCGCCAGCCAGCCGCCCATGGCATGCACCACCACGGAACCTGCAAAGTCATGGAACGGTGCTCCGAAACGTGCCTGCAACCAGGCCTGAAGGCCAAGGTTGCCGTTCCAGACCACACCCTCGAAGAAGGGATAGACGAACGCCACGATCAACGCCGTGGCACACAACTGCGGCACAAAGCGCGCCCGCTCGGCAATGCCCCCAGAGATGATCGCAGGGATTGCCGCAGCGAAGGTCAGCAGGAAGAAGCACTTGACCAGCGCATACCCATGGTCGGCAGCCAGCGTTGCCGCCGGCTGGAAAAAATTGACCCCATAGGCGATCCAGTAACCGATGAAGAAGTACACCAGCGCCGAGATGGCAAAGTCGCTGAGGATTTTCGACAAGGCGTTGACCTGGTTCTTGTGACGCACCGTGCCCACTTCGAGAAAGGCGAAGCCTGCATGCATGGCCAGCACCAGAATGGCGCCCATGAGAATGAACAGGGTATTGGAACCGTGGACCAGGGAGTCCATCGCACTATGCATGTTTTCCATGAATCAGGCAGACCTGCTGAAAAGGCACCAGGACAGTTCAAGAACCTGCATCCATGCACCGATTCGGTGCCAGCCCCCTGCCCTGTTTCGGTGTGCCGGGCGGAGCCTGCGTGGTTTTTTCTTGGGTTTGTCGTGGATTGGGTTAAGGTTTATCGGAACCCGCTGCGCTGGCGCCCTGAATCGGCGCAAAAACCGCCTATGGCGCCCCGCAACGTGGCAAAGACTTAGCAAGGCCCATACCAGCATCGGCACTTGAACCTTCCGCGTGTGCTATCACTCGAACTACCAACACTCATCAACAGGGAGAGGCCCATGGCCAGCAAATCGGCAAAGACTGCTCAAGAGATATTGATGGCTGACTTCCAGGCCTTGGTGCGCGACACCGAGAGGCTGCTGGCCGACACCGCCAACCTGGCGGGCGACCAGGCAGACGAACTGCGCGGGCAGATCCACGACCGCCTGGCCCAGGCCCGCGAAACCCTGCAGCTGACCCAGGACTCGGTGCGTGAACGCGGCCAGGCGGCGCTGGGCAGCGCCGAGCAGTACGTGCAGGACAACCCGTGGCAGGCGATCGGAATCGCCGCCGGCGTCGGGCTGTTGATCGGCCTGATGGCTAACCGGCGCTGAGGGGATCCCATGGAGAATGACGCCAACGGCGCCAGCGCCTCGGGCAAGCGCCTGGGCGCGGCCGCGCTGGGGCTGCTGCACAGCCACATCGAACTGTTCGGCATCGAGTTGCAGGAGCAGAAAGGGCGCACCCTGAGCCTGCTGCTGTTCGCAGGCCTCGCCCTGGTTTTTGCCTTGCTGTTGCTTACCGCACTGTCCGGATTGTTGCTGGTGCTGCTGTGGGACAGCTATCGCCTGGCCGGCATCATCGGCCTGTGCGTGTTCTACGGGATGGCCGCGCTGTATTGCGGGATTCGCCTGAAAGCGGCGGTATTCGACGAGTCGTCGCCGTTCGGCGCCACCCTCGAGGAACTCGCCAAGGACCGGGAGCGCCTGTTGCCATGAACCTGCCAGAACTACCCAACACACGTAACCCGCGCGAACTGCGCAAGGCGCTGCTGCGCCTGCGCATGGAAATGCACCGCCAGGAAATCCGGCATGAGTCCGGGCAACTGCTCGAGCCACTGCGCCGCGTGCGCGGCATGGGCAGCTCGCTGCAGGGCGGGCTGGGCATCAAGCATGCGCCGCTGTGGGGGATTGGCGCCGTGGTGGCGCTGGGCTTCCTGACCGGCAAGGGTGTGCGCAGCGGCAACCTGACCCGTCTTGTACGCCTGGGCAGCAGCCTGCTGCCGCTGGTGCGCCTGTACCTGCAAGGCGACCGCCGGCCGTGACCTGAGCGCAGGGCCGCGTTGCGGCCCTTTCGCGAAACAAGGCCGCGCTTGCAGGATATGCTCTGCTCACCGACCTACCGGAGACCGCGCCTTGGAATGGAACACCCTGTTGACCCGCGAACGCCTGGGCAAAGCGTTGTACAGCGCCGATGAGCTCGGCCGCAGCCCTTTTCACAAAGACCACGACCGCATCATCTTCTCCGGAGCATTCCGCCGCCTCGGGCGCAAGACCCAGGTGCACCCGGTTTCCAGCAACGACCACATCCACACCCGCCTGACCCACTCGCTGGAAGTCAGTTGCGTTGGCCGCTCCCTGGGCATGCGCGTTGGCGAAACCTTGCGCGACAGCCTGCCGGACTGGTGCGCGCCCAGCGACCTGGGCATGATCGTGCAGTCGGCCTGCCTGGCCCACGACATCGGCAACCCGCCGTTCGGGCACTCGGGCGAGGACGCCATCCGCCACTGGTTCCAGCAGGCCGCCGGGCGCGGCTGGCTGGACGACATGAGCGACGACGAGCGGGCAGACTTCCTCAACTTCGAAGGCAACGCCCAGGGTTTTCGCGTACTCACCCAGCTGGAGTATCACCAGTTTGACGGCGGCACCCGGCTGACCTATGCCACCCTGGGCACCTATTTGAAGTACCCCTGGAGCGCTCGCCACGCCGACGCCTTGGGTTACAAGAAACACAAGTTCGGCAGCTACCAGAGCGAACTGCCCCTGCTGGAGCAGATCGCCCGCAAGCTCGGCCTGCCGCAGCTGGAGCCCCAGCGCTGGGCCCGCCACCCGCTGGTGTACCTGATGGAGGCTGCCGATGACATCTGCTACGCCTTGATCGACCTGGAAGACGGCCTGGAAATGGAGCTGCTGCAATACGCCGAAGTCGAAGCGTTGCTGCTGGACCTGGTCGGCGATGACCTGCCGGAAACCTACCGCCAGCTAGGTCCAAGGGACTCCCGTCGGCGCAAGCTGGCGATTCTGCGCGGCAAGGCCATCGAGCACCTGACCAACGCCGCCGCCCACGCCTTCGTCGAACAACAGCGGGCCTTGCTGGCCGGGCAGCTGGCGGGCGACCTGGTCGAGCACATGCACGGTCCGGCCAAGCGCTGCGTGCTGCAGGCCAAGGACATGGCGCGCAACAAGATCTTCCAGGACAAGCGCAAGACCCTGCACGAGATTGGTGCCTACACCACCCTGGAAATTCTGCTCAATACCTTCTGTGGTGCTGCACTGGAGCAGCATGGTGGGCGCAGCCCATCCTTCAAAAGCCGCCGGGTGCTGGACCTGATCGGCAACAATGCGCCGGACCCCCACGGTTCGCTGCACAGCGCCTTTCTGCGCATGATCGACTTCATTGCCGGCATGACCGATAGCTACGCCAGCGAAATGGCCCGGGAAATGACCGGGCGCTCCAGCCCGAGCTGAACCTGGCACGGGTGTGGCCTGGGCGTCGCTCGGCGCCGCACCCGTGCATTGCAGGAAACTTCCTACATATACAACGACCAAACTAAACAGCACGAATAAAAACCGCCGAAAAGTTACCAATCTCGCTCTGATATCGAATTGAACACGGCAATTTCGTAGTCTGTTTTGTTTTATCTTGTAAGCCATTTCCCATATGGGGCTAATAGCCCTTCCTCGTATGCCCGACGACTTCCAACTGCGATAAGGTGCTGCCTGCCACCCTCCATCGCCCGCAGGGAAGTTCAACATGCATTCAATATTTATTGTCGACGATCACCCCGTCATCCGCCTGGCTGTCCGTATGTTGCTGGAAAACCAGAACTACAAGGTCGTCGGCGAATCGGACAACGGCGTAGACGCCATGCAGATGATTCGCGAAACCGCCCCTGACCTGGTCATCCTCGACATCAGCATTCCCAAGCTGGACGGGCTGGAGGTGCTTTCCCGTTTCCAGGCCATGGCTTTGCCACTGAAAGTTCTGGTGCTGACTGCGCAGTCTCCCGAGTTGTTCGCCGTGCGTTGCATGCA
>NZ_JABMCW010000239.1:0-8826 GCF_013179705.1 Pseudomonas sp. CM25
CATAGCCAGCGCGTCAGACTTTCCTGAAACCTTGCCCCACCTCTTCAGGTTGGGTGAGCTAGCGAACTATCCTACGCACCAGTCAGAAGCAGCTGAATTGTCGGGGAAATGCCCCAGGGATAACTTCACCGGGTCTCCGTAATGGTGACCGGGTGTGAGAACCTGTTGTGCACTGCTGCTCTACTGTTCAATGGCAGCCATTCGCGGGCAGGCTTCGGCTTGGCCGGTTTTTCAGTGCACCGGTTTCTCACCCCGCGCAATGGCTGCCACCTTTGTCCGTGAGAAAGACCGAGGCGGTGGGTTCTGTCAACGCACTGGAATTTCACCATGAAAAACATCGACCACTCCCCCATCCTCACCGCAGGCATCGAAACCTTTCTCGAAGCCGGCAACCCCACCCTGGACCTGCTCCGCGTGCAACCCGGCGTCCCCGTCGACGATGCCTATGAACACGTCTCGGTCCTGCTGGGCTACTGCAAGCACCTGGTGCACGAAGGCGACATGGAAGATGACCACAAAATGCTGGGCGCAGCCGACTATCTGCTGGCCATCGCCAAGGCCCTGATGAACGACATCGAAATTGCGAAGAACAAGCGCCACTGAAAGGCGCTACCCCAAGCCCGGCAGGGCGCTGCCCCGCTTGCCGCGAAACGCAAGCCTGTGTGGGAGCGGGTTTACCCGCGAATGCGTCCGCACCGACAACTCCACATGGCCAGTAAAAACTGGCCAGCAGCCCCATGTGGGCAAACCCGCGCCTGGGTGGCTAATGGGGCTGCTGCGCAGCACTTCGCCGCCAAGCCATGCACCGTACTTGTGGGAGCCTGGCTTGCCGGCGATGGGCCGCAAAGCGGCCCCAACTATTTAACTGACTGGCATTCCCCTATCAGCCCCCCTCAAATCACAGTTCGAGGATAAACACTGATAAACGCCGATATGGCAATCGGCTCCCCGTCATCCACTTTCACCCGCGGACTCTGCCCCGACCGTTTGATGTCAGAAGCAAAATCCGCCGCCTTGAATGCCTGCTCAAGCTCATCACTGCCCGCACCGGCATACACAACCACCTGAGTGCCGGTACTGTGCTTTTGCTGGGGCAGCTGTTTGATCTGCACCTGTACGCCTGCCTTGGTCAAAGCCACCGCAATTTCCTTGGCAAACTGAACGGCCTCTTTGTCATCCTTGAGGATATTGAGCAGCACCACTGGCTTCAGCGTTTTAGCGGTCAACTCACCCGCCAGTGCCTTGAATGCGTCAAGGGCCAGCGGTGTGAGCTTTCTGGGCTTGAGGCTGGCCTCAAGCTTCAACCGCTCGGCTTTCTCGCGCTCCAGTTCGGCCTTGAGCGCGTCGTTCTGTTCTGTCAGTTGCTGGATTTCCAACTGCGCCTGGACGGCCGACTCATTGACCACCGTGATCTCCTGGGAGGCTTGGGAGATGGTGGTTTCGGAGTGCTGGGTTTTTACGTCCGAGGTCATGTGGGCGATGATCATCGCGCTGGCGGCGATCAATGCGGCGATGACGGCAGTGGCAGAGGCTATAGCGTGGATCAGGCTGGCGGTGCCTACTGAGATATCCGGCATAAACAACTTCTTGAAGTTATGGGTGTTCATCGTTTCACGGTCGGGCTGGCGTGCTGGGCAGATGGCCCGGTACGGGTACAAGTCGAGCCAGAAGGCTAGCGAGGCTTGGCAGAGTGCCATAATTTTGCAGGTTTTGCTGAGAAGCGCATGGTTTTGCAACCCCTGTCAGCCCTCCCCTGCGCTTTTGGCTTCACGATTTTGAAGCAGAGAACCTGACCCTCCTTCGCGTACAGAGCAAGGGGTGCGGGAATGAAGGCGACGCTCTATATTCAAACGGCCGCCTTACGTACACGGCCAAAGTTTTGGTGAAAAATCTGGTGATAGGGATCGCCTTTTGCTGTCAGACCCTCTGACCCGATACTACCGACGAAAGCTAGGGTTTTGAGCGGCGCAATGTGAACCCATCCACCTTCATCCGCGCGCTACGAACACATGTCATGACCCATGTCCAATAAAGGAATCTGGCCGCATACCTTGCTCAATATGATATCAATAAGCCACCCCCCCTCTCCACTGCCACTTGTCTCGAAGCGGCCCCTTGAGTTCGATCTTTGGGCCGCATTTGCTGCGCCTCGCTTGACGCTTATGCCCTCTCACGCTTACCCTTCCGCCCCTTAGAACAGGGAAGTGTCCGGAAGATCCGTCTCAAATCGCCTCACGGTGAGCCTTTCCTGAAGATGAATTCCGGCGTGCCTAGGCGCGCTGCATTGCTTTGCGGTCGCCATCTTGAAACCTCGTTCCTCTCTGCAGATCCAGAAATCGGTCATTTTTGCCTTAGTACTGCGAGAGGCTCGCGCTCGATTCGGCAGTCGTCGAATGGGAGCAGTCTGGACGTTACTAGAGCCTATTGGCCACCTCTTAGTATTCACCCTCCTCTACACTCAGCTTCGCGGTCGCACCCTAGCTGACGTAGAGTATCCTGTCTTCGTCCTTATAGGGATGGCACCCTTTCTGTTGTATCGAAATACAGCACTTAAGCTAATGGATAGCTTACGCGAAAACCGCTCGCTGTTTGGCTACAAACAAATTAAGCCTCTCGATACCTACTTAGCTAGAGTAATAGTCGAAACCTGTATCAGCGTAACCGTTTACGCAATATTAGTCTTCCTTTTTGCTTGGTTTGGCTTCGACATGTCAGTGACCAATCCACTGCAGTGGGTTGCCGTACTGGCTCTCGGCTTGCTTTTCGCATTCGGCTTAGGCATGTCTCTGGCGCTTATTACACATGCGCTCCCAGGTATTAAAACCGTCATTCGCCTCGCCTTCTTCCCGCTCTATTTTATTTCAGGCGTATTGATACCTGCTGCCTATCTCCCTCAAGCAATGATGCCCATCCTACTTTACAACCCTTTTTTGCACATTACAGAGTTGATCCGTGCAGAAGTTCTACCTTATTACATTCCGGTTGATGGCATCTCGGCAACCTATGTAATTAACTGGACTGTAGTTTTGTTGTTCGTTTCCCTGGGCGGGTATCGCGCCCGTCGCCTGCACCTCATTTCCACTAAGAACGGATGAAAAAGGTCTCGTGTTCGAGCTCAGAAACGTTACCAAATCATATTTAACACCGAAAGGGCGTCGCTATGTCTTTCGCGATTTATCTTTGGCAATTCCGCCAGGCAAGAACATAGGTCTGATCGGTCGAAACGGCGCAGGTAAATCAACGCTGATGCGCCTGTTGGGTGGCGCGGACATCCCCGATTCAGGGTCCATCGTCACTGACCGAAGCATTTCTTGGCCCGTTGGCTTGACTGGGGGATTCCAGGGGAGCATGACAGGGCGAGAAAACATAAAATTCGTGTGTCGTGTATATGGCTCCACCGGCGAGGCAATGCGCGAAAAAGTCCGCTTTGTCGAGGAGTTTGCCGACATTGGTGACTGGATCGATGAACCAATCAAAACATACTCCTCAGGGATGCGATCCCGTGTCGCCTTCGGTCTTAGCATGGCATTCGACTTCGATTATTACTTAATTGACGAAGTGATGGCCGTAGGGGACGCGCAGTTTAAGCGCAGGTGCGCTGAAGTCTTCGAGGAAAAACTGAAAGCCTCTAATATTGTTTTAGTCACCCACTCGATGGCAGAGATTAAGAAGCTTTGCGATATCGTACTACACGTCAACAACGGCAAAATTGACGTATACGAAGATGTAGCTGAAGGTGTGAAGGCCTACAAACAATGATCTCGACTAACAAACAGAAGCATAGCGACACTCCAAGGACCTACTACACATGAGCAAGATGGGAAAAATCAAAGGCTGGCGACTAGCGATTGCCATGATTGTTCTGCCAATGATACTAGCGGCAGTCTATTATTTCGTTTTCGCCGTAGACCGCTACGTAAGCTTTGCTCAAGTAGTAGTACGCCAGGACGGAAACAATTCGGCAGCGCAAGTTCCAGGCATTGCCACACTGCTTTCTGGGACAAATCCAGTATCCCGCGAAGAAACACTGTATTTGAGGGAGTATATCGCATCCACCGAGATGATGATGCTACTGGAAGAGCGCACCCATTGGATTGAGCAATACGCCAAACAGCGTAGCGATGTTTTTTTCTGGCTTGATAGCAAAGCAGACAGAGAAGATATATTAAAATACTACCAACGGATGGTCGTCGCACACTTTGATGAAACCACAGGCTTGCTGCGCGTAGAAGTGCAAGCATTTACCCCCGAGCTTTCCGAGCAAATACTCCGCACGATACTTCAAGCCAGCGAGCATTTTGTCAACGAGGTTAGCCATCGGATTGCTCGAGAACAGATGAAGTTTGCTCAAGTCGAGCTTGAGAATGCTCGCAAAACATACGCACAGCGCAAAACAGAACTTCTTGACTTCCAAAATGTAAACAAAGTCTTGGACGGAGGCAACTCTGCCCAGAACCGCGCCACCATCATTGCAGAACTTGAAAGTCAGTACACAAAAGAACAAGCCACTCTTACAGAAATGTCTTTCAAGCTTCGCGCGGACTCACCTCAAGTTCGCCAACAGAAACAAAAAGTCGAAGCAATTACTCAACAGCTATCTAAAGAAAAGCAGACTTTAGTATCATCCCCAAAAGGCTCTCAACTGAACGTTGTTGCCTCTCGCTACCAACAGCTTATGTTGGACGCGGGGATCGCTGAAGCCAGCTATAAAACTGCGGTCGCGGCTCTCGATAACGCACGAATTGAAACAAGCAAAAAAATCCGCACCCTAGTAACTGTTGTAAGCCCAAACACCCCCCAACTGGCAGTATACCCCGAGCGCTGGTATAACCTCGCTACTATTCTGCTTGGCCTACTAATGCTTTACGGCATTACCCGATTCATTCTGGCTTCGATCGAGGATCATCGTGATTAATTCCCTAGCCGTATGCAAGAAGCTTAACTTGAAGCTTGCCGCCATGGCTTTTATTACGTTTGGCCTGACCGGTTGCGGCGGCACGCTTTCGGGGGCAGGCCCATACAAGGGTACCATTGAGGCGAAAAATGACACCTACAACCTTGTAGATATCAACGCAAATACAATCGCACCATACATGCACGGAGCTTCTAAAGCTCCCATTGCAAATGTTATTAAGCCAGTATCGCCTGAAGTACGCTTAATGTCTGGCGACACGCTCAATGTGCTTATTGCGGACACCGCGCCCGAAGGTGCAGCTTTATTTGCCCCACTGGCAACAGGCGGAACTCAGCTTACAACACGCATTGACGCTCAGGGCATGCTCTCACTTCCCTATGTCGGCCGTCAATTTGTGGCAGGTATGACGCTCAATCAAGTTGAGAGTTTGATTCGCCGCCAACTAAAAGGGATTACAACAGACGTGCAAACCCACGTCGAGCTTGTTGGCGACCTTTCAGGATCAGTGCTGGTTGCTGGGGCAGTTAAAACACCAGGTCGATTTAGTACACTGCAAGGCCCCCTTACGCTGCTCGATGCAATCAACCAAGCAGGCGGCCCAGTTATGGAACCCCACTTAGTTAATGTAACCGTGCGTAACGGAAGCGAAGTCAAACAATTTAACTACGAAGAAGTCTTAGCTGGTAACAACATGCAGCTCAAGCCCAACTCCGAAGTAGTGCTTGATCGTGCTCGCCAACGGTTTGTTGCTATGGGTGCGGTCGCGGAGCCAGGCCTGAAAGACCTCCCTAGTCAGAATACCAATCTGCTCGACGCACTGGGTAGCGTCGGTGGGCTTCGCGAGGCCAACGCCAATCCTGAGGGTGTATTCATATTCCGGATGGGTGACGGAGCAAAAGCCAAGCCAACCGTTCTTCGTCTGAATATGCGCGATCCTGCTGCGGTCTTTTACGCGCGCCAAATTGCCATCAAACCAGACGATACTATCTTTGTCACAAACGCTGCAGTATATGAATGGCAAAAGATTATATCGCCGATCGTTCAAACACTGATTTTGGGTAGAACTGCCAATACCTTCTGACCCAAGGACAGGGAAAATCGACACGTTACTGCGGGCAAAACATAAATCTTTGCCCGCATTTAAAATCAGACAGGGCATTATTGACAATGGGCTCACTCAACAATCTTCTGACCTCTCCTGGTGCCTTCCTCAAAGGCCTGACAGGCAAAGGTAGCGCTAATACTCCTACGTTCGTAATTGGCTTCAGCACCTGGAAGCAATATCTTCGCAAGTATTTCCCAGACCGTAATCTTTACTTCATAGATAAAAACATTTCAAAACACGAGTTCGATTCGCAGTGGAAAAAGAAGATAACTTCTCAATCCGCCGCGGAAATTTTTGTCTGGGGATTCAAAGCGCCCGATTTCATCTTTGATTTCGCACGAAAGAATGGAAAGAAGATTTTCCACGTAGAAGATGGATTCATCCGTTCCGTCGGTTTGGGCGCCCAAAAGTCACCTCCGATGTCGCTGACAATGGACAGTCGCACACCTTACTTCGATGCGAGCAAGCCTTCCGACCTTGAGGTTCTACTCAGCAGCTATAACTTCGAGGCTGATACTGCTCTTATGGCGCGCGCACGGACCGCGCTGATCCTCATGCTCAAGCATGACGTGAGTAAATACAACAACTCTCCACGATGTGACATTGAGGCATTCTATGGAGAGAAAGTTAAGAAACGAATTCTAGTAATTGGCCAAGTCGAAGACGATGCCAGCATTTTGCTCGGTTGCGATTCTAAGATGACCAATAATGATCTTGTTCGTTTAGCCTACAAAGAAAACCCAGGGGCACAAATTTTCTACAAGCCGCACCCTGACGTTTTGTCAGGCAATCGCCCTCAGCACTCCGACCCTCAGCAAGTAGAGTCCCTCTGCCGTATCATCAAGGAGAACATTTCTTTACCCCAGTCTTTTCACGGGGTAGATCACGTCTATACTCTGACATCACTCGCTGGCTTCGAAGCTATTTTACGCGGAATAAAGGTCACCACAATCGGATGTCCATTCTATTCAGGATGGGGCTTGACAGATGATCGCCAAGCGAATTCTCGTCGAACTCGACAACTGAATGCAACGGAACTTTTCGCTGCTGCTTACATTCTCTACCCTAAATACTTCAACCCAGAGGAAGGGACAGTTTCAGATATTGAAACCGTTATATCGACAATGTCCGAAGCAATGCGATTGATTCCAGGTGTGCCGGCCCTCGCTCCGTCCGTAGAGGTAATTACAGCTAAAAGCGCACCTGCTAAGCCTGCCCCCAAAGCACCAGCAAAGCCGAAACCTGCGGCAAAGGCTGAGGCTAAGCCGGTAGAAAAGGCAGTGGCGAAGCCAGTAGCTAAGGCAGTGGCGAAGCCAGCAGTCAAAGTCGCTGCAAAACCTGTAGCGAAAGCTGTTGCAAAGCCCGCAGCTAAAATTGCACTCGACGACAATGGCATGCCCGAGTGGTTCAATCCTCGCCCTGGCGACGAATTGAAAGCGGCCCTCTCCTCATCCAAGCCATTGTTCCTGTACATTCCTTGGATTGCTGGCCATGGGGATGCTTTGATTGAGAAAATTAAATACAACGAAAGATACAACTTCGCCCCTCTGGATTTTGTAAAGAACATTGACGGCAACGGCATTCGTCAATCTGTCTTGAGATACACTCGCACAGATCCCGCACTCTACCGCAGAATGTTAATCAATCGCCTAGTTCCTCTTCGCGGAAGAATTAAAGCAGTAGTATTCACATTCGACTGGTCCGCAACAATGCGCCTGATCGCCAGCGTTTGCGAAGAATTAAACATTCCTCGAATCCTCATCCCGCACGAGTCCGTTTTCGTGGATCGCGAAAAATATTATTGGGACATCACCTCTAAAGCCTCCGTACCATCCGCAGATCTAACACTAGGCTGGGGCGGACTACAGAAAGAAATCTTCACCGAGCGCGGTTACCCTGCAGAACTGTTCCGCAGTGTAGGAGCGCCAAAATTTGACACCCACACAAACTACAAACCTTCACTAACGCGCCAACAGTTCTGCAAGCTGTACGGCCTAGACCCCAATAAGCCGACCATACTTTTTGCATCCCAGCCACTCGATTCACAGCTGGATAAAAAAATTGCTCAGCAGTCACAACAGCGGGCAATCCAAGATTTGGCAACAGTTGCCAAAGCTAAAGATCTGCAACTTCTGGTACGCCTACCACCAAACAAAGAAGATATTCTCGGCCCAGCCACCCGCAAACTACTTGGCGAGTCCGATCATGTGGCATTGGACGAAGGATACTGCTACCTAGTATCACCGGAAGAAGCCCTTTATCACTCCGAAGTAGTAACATCCATCAACAGCACAATGCTGTTTGAAGGCTTGCTGATGGGAAGATACGCACTCTCGATTAAGTACGTAGAATTCGATCAAATTTGGGAAAAAGCCGGAATACCTGCGGCCAAAAACATCATCGAAATTGAAGAGTACCTTGGCCAGTTCATCGACAAAACATTTAATTTGTCGACTGATGGAATGACTTGGGCAGCCGACATGTTTGGCATTGGTCAATTTGATGGCAATGCTGCCTCGCGGATTATGGCGGAACTGGAAGTAATCGCTGATGGTGGCGAAATCCCGACAAAAGCTTGTGCAATAGAGAGACTGCTGAACAAGCAGAGTCTGGATGTTATTGCGATTCCATCCTCACCCGCAACGCTGAGCACCACACAGCTTTATCTTCAGCGCATGCTTAAAGCTCGTACACTTGTGAGCACTAGTGTTAAAGAAACAACAATACAGAACTTAGCATCGGTTGAAATTTTCTTCCAGTGGGGCATCACTGAATCGAATACGAAGAAAAATCAAAAAGAGATTGC
>NZ_JABMCW010000024.1:0-32292 GCF_013179705.1 Pseudomonas sp. CM25
TGCGCCTCATGAGTATCGCCGCCTGTGCCGACGTTGTTGTCGCTGGCGCCGACCTGAAGCCGGATCAGCACCCAGTCATCGCCGGTGAAGTGTTTCACACCGGTGTGGCCCAGGTGTCCGGCAAGCTGACTGAGTTCATCACCGTCCTGCTTAACCCGGTGCCACCGAGCGTGGCCGCCCGGGGAAAGGACGAGGCGGTCAGCACAGCGCAGTGAAGAACGGCAGCTACGTCGACTACTTGTTCGGCGTGGCCACCGGCTGGCTTGGCTGGCCGCCTGACACCGCGTGGCACACCCCCATTCCGCAAATCATGCTCGCTCTGGATGCTCGGCTTGATTGGACCGGACGAGGGCAGGGCCAAGGCCAGGGGCAAGCCCCGGCGTCCCCGCAGAAGCGTGAAAGCGTTGCGGACAAGTTGAAGAGCTTCCTGCGAGGGCGGCCCAAACAGTAGACAGCGTGCCGCCTCCGTGCGGTTTTTTGTGCTTGGAGATTTGCATGGCCGACCAACAAGTCCAGGGGATGCTGGTCCAGATCGAGGCCACCACGGCACAGCTGCGCCGCGAGCTGGCCAGCGCGGACCAGGTGGTGGCACGCACCGCCCAGTCGATCGACCGCAACCTTGAGCAGGTTGACTCTGCGTTCGACACCGCTGGTGTTGCTGCTCAGAGGGCTGGGGGGCTGATGCGTGGCGCCTTTGCCGCCGTCGCAGGTGCCGGCCTGATTGGCAGCATCATTCAGCAGGTTGACGCCTACGGTCAGATGTCCGACCGCATGAAGGCCGCAGCCGGCAGCGCTGGTGAGTACCAGGCGGTGCAGGAGCACCTGCTGCAAACTGCTCAGGAAACCTACCGGCCACTGGCTGAGGCCCAAGAGCTGTACATCCGCACCGCAGATGTGATGCGCAGTCTGGGATTCAACACCCAGCAGACGCTGGATATCACCGACAGCTTCAGCTTCCTGCTCGTGACCAACGCTGCCGCTGCCGACAAGGCCGGCTCCGCACTGGATGCCTACTCCAAGGCATTGCAGACCGGAAAAGTTGAAGCGGATGGCTGGGTGTCCATTCAGGACGCCATGCCCACCATCGTCACTGCCATCGCCACTGCCACAGGCAAGAGCGCGGAGGAGATCAGAAAGCTCGGCGTCCAGGGCAAGCTGTCGCTCGATGATATCAATACCGGCCTGCTGCGCACCGTGGAGGCCAACCGCAAGGCTGCGGCCGACATGTCCACCAGCGTCCAGGACGCGATGGTGAACATCAGCAACGCCATTCAGACATTCCTGGGTGAGATGGAGGAGCAAACCGGCATAGTCGCAGGCTTGGCAAACGTGCTAATTGCGCTGGCGGACAACGTGGATCTGGTGGCCGTGGCCATGGGCGGCGTCGGTGCTGCGGCCCTGACCAACTATGTGGCCAAGTCTGGGATGGCAATCCAGGCGGCACGGGCTGACCGTGCGGCGCGTATTGCCCAGGCCGAGGCAGTTTTGCAGGCGGCCATCGCCGATCAGCGCAAGGCCCAAACCGCAACCATCCTGGCCGCTCGCGAGGCTGCGGCAGCGCAAGGCACTGCGGTTCAGACGCAGATGTCGATCCAACTGGCTCAGGCGCGGCAGAGAGAAGCCGCTGCTACTGCAGCGGTAGCAACTGCCCAGAGTGGCCTTCGATCTGTCAGCGCCGGCTTGCTTGGTGTACTGGGCGGACCGATGGGCCTGGCCCTGCTAGCAGGTACCGCAGCGGCCAGCTTCCTGTTGTTGCGCGATAACGCAGATCGGGCGGGCATCAGCCTCGAAGAGATGCATAAGCCGGTCTCGCAGTTGCGGGAAGAGTTCGCGAAGCTCAACAAGGACCAGCGCGAAGCGTCGTTGGTCAAGTGGCAGCAGGAACAGATAACTTCTGCAGACAAGGTCAAGGATGCATACGGCGACCTGGCCCAGTCCATCCGATCTGCTGTAGTCACTGCGCCGGCGCGTGACTCCGGTGGCCAATACAACCGCCAGCTTGCCGAATACCAAGGCCTGATTGACCGTTTAAACGAAGCACGCTCCGCCGGTCAGGGGTTGTCGCCAATCCTGCAGGAGGTCGGCGCTCGACTACAGCTTCCGGCCGGAACCCTGCAGCAGTGGATCACCCAGGCTGGCGCTGTCAGCGATGCCGATCAGCGTTCAGGCCTGATTGCCGAAACCCTGCGGGTGCTCACCGGGGTCACCGAAGAAAACACCTCGGCCACCCAGGCGAACAATGCCGCGAAGGTCGGCATGAGCTCGGCAGGGCAGACCTACCTGGAAACGCTCCAGAAGCAGCTGGCAGGCCTGCAGGATAATGGCGACGCGACGAGAATCGCCAACCGCTACATCGAGGAAAACGCCGACCTCACCGAAACAGATCGCCAGGCGATCCTCTCGGCTGCCAGCGCGATCGAGTCGCAGAAGAAGGCCAACAAGGATGCCACCGAGGGCAGCAAGGACCGCGCGAAGGCGCTAAAGGATGAGATCAAGGCCCTCGACGCGATCATCGACCGTGCGTTGCCCGAGAAAAAGCGGCTGGAGGATCTGGCGGAGGGCGTGCAGGGGCTTCGTAAGGCGCAAGCCGCAGGCAAGATCACCGCCGCCGAGATGGAGCTCGGCATCAAGAACCTCAACACGGCCTATGCCGATCCCGTCCTGCAGAAGCGAGCCGAGGAAGAGCGGAAGCTTGCCGAGGTGCGGCGTAACAGTGCCGAGGCCTATCGCAAGGCGATGGAAGTGGTCCTGCAGACCCGTCAGGACGCAATCAATGCGGATGTGGCCGGCGTAAGTATGGGCGATGACCAGCGTGAAGAGGCCGACCGGTTAAACACCGTCCGGCAGAAATATGCGGAGGCGCGTCGACAACTGGAGGAGCAGCAAGAGGACGTGTCGCGCCGGCTCAGCCAGGACGCCTACCAGCAGCGGCTGGCAGACCTCGCCGACTACCAGGCGCGTGAGTTGCAGATGGAGGTCGACGGCTTCGAAGCCAGATTGCAGGCGCAGCGCGACTACCGAAACGGCGCTAAGCGGGCTTGGGCCAACATCCAGGCTGACGCAGCGAACGTGGCTGGCGCAACTGACGACATGCTCACCACCGGTTTCAATACGGCACGTGACGCTGTGGCCGACTTTGCCATGACGGGGAAGGCCAACTTCAAGAGCTTCACCGTTAGCGTGCTCTCGGATATGGCCAGGATCGCCAGTCAACAAGCAGCAAGCTCATTACTGAGTGGGCTTGTGGGGCTGGGGGTATCGGCAGTCGGCAGCTACTTCGGCGGCGGGTCAGGCAACGGCATGACTCCGGGCTCTGCCGGAGCGATCTCCTCTAACCTGGGCGCATCCCAGGCTGGCTATGGAAGCACGTATTTTCCGCAGGCCTTGGGTGGCGCCTGGTCGAACGGTGTGCAGATGTTCGCCAAAGGCGCCGGGTTCGCCACCAACAATATTTTGAACACGCCGACCATGTTCGGCATGGGCAATGGCGGGCTGGGAGTCGCTGGTGAGGATGGGCCTGAGGCGATCATGCCTTTGGCACGCGGGCCTGACGGATCGCTGGGCGTACAGATGGTCGGCGGCTCCGCGAGCGGAGGCACATTGGTGCAGATTGATGCTCCTATGTATTTAACCGTTCCGGATAGGAGCGACGAGGGTATGGAGCTTGATAGCACTGCGCTTCAGCAGAATTTGCAGAAGCAGATGCAGGGTGTAGCTGAGCGAGCCATTACCGACTCTTGGCGCGCCGGTGGCGTGAGCTATCGAAACAGCAACGGGAGACGCTGATGGCGATCGAAACATTTACCTGGACTCCTGACGACGAGGCCGGCGGTGACAGCACCCTGCGGACTCGGACATCACAGTTCGGTGACAACTATGCCCAAGTGTCCACCGATGGCTTGAACGCCGAAACAGACAGCTGGTCGCTTTCGTTCGGCGGCTTGGCGGACGAGGTCGCGCCCATCCTGGTCTTCATTAGACGGCACCGGGGCGCTACCGCGTTCTTGTGGACCAATCCCGAGGGTGTACTCGGCATGTACCGCTGCAAGGCCTTTCGGCAGCAGCGCAAGCCGGGTGGGGTGGTGGTGCTGACGGCAACCTTTGAGAGAGCGTTTCATCCATGAGCTTGATCACTCAGCTGCAGAAGCTGGAACCGGGCGCGGAAATCCTGCTGTTCGAACTGGACGGCTCCGATTTCGGAGCGGACACGCTGCGATTTCATGGGCATGCGATACCGCACACGCCTCAGGAGCTTGCAGCGGCTGGCGCGAACGCCGATCAGCTGCCGGCCAAGTCGATCTGGTGGCAGGGGAGCGAGTACGGGGCCTGGCCGATGCAAATCGATGGCATTGAAGCCAATTCGGACGGCACCGCCGTGCGGCCCACGCTGACCGTAGGCAACGTCAACGGCAGGATCACAGCGCTATGCCTGGCCTTCGACAACCTGCTCGAGTTCAAGCTGACCATGCGTCACACCATGGCGCGCTACTTAGACGCGGCAAACTTCCCCGCCGGCAACCTGGAGGCAGACCCTACCGAAGAAGCGATCGAGGTCTGGTACATCGATCAAAAGGTGTCGGAGAGCGGTACCACGGTCGCCTGGGAGCTCGCTAGCCCTGGCGATGTCGGCGGCGAGACCATTGGCCGGCAGATGACCCAGCTGTGCCACTGGGCGATGACCGCCGGCTACCGCGGCCCCAACTGCGGATACACCGGCCCCTACTTCGACCTCGATGGAAACGCCCCGGGCGACTCGGCCAAGGACCAGTGCAATGGCTGTCTGGACTCAGGCTGCACAGTTCGCTTTGGCCAGGGCAACCAGCTGCCCTTCGGCGGGTTCCCGGCCGTTTCCCTGATCGCACGGAGCTGACCATGCGCAAACACATCCTCGCCGCCGTGCAAGCGCACGCCGCGGCGGAATACCCGCGCGAGTGCTGCGGCCTGATCATCACCGTCGGCCGCTCCCACAGGTACATCCCATGTGACAACACCGCGACCGATCCCGCCGACGAGTTCCGCATCGCGCCGGAGCAGTACGCGGCAATTGAAGACCAAGGCGAAGTGCTCGGCATCGTGCACTCGCACCCGGATGCTACCAGCAGGCCCTCGCCGCGTGACCTGGCCATGTGTGAGGCCACAGGCTTGCCCTGGCACATCCTGTCGTGGCCTGAAGGTGATTTGCGCAGCATTACCCCTACCGGCCACACGCCGTTGTTGGGTAGGCCATTCGTGCACGGCGCCTGGGACTGCTGGCAGGTGTGTGCGGATTGGTACAAGCGCGTATGGGGTCTGGAGTTCCCAGCTTATGCTCGGGAGGATGGCTGGTGGGAGAAGGCTGACGGCCCGAGCTTGTACGAGCAGGCCTTCGAGGAAGCCGGCTTTTATCAGGTAAGCCAGCCGCAACGCGGTGACATGATCGTCATGGCGGTTGGTCGTACCGTTCACCCGAATCACGCTGGCATCTACCTAGGTGCCGATGCGAAGCTACCTGAGGAGCATGGGCAGGTATTCGGCCCGGGCCCATTCATTCTGCACCACCTGCTCGGCAGACCATCAGAAATCATCGTGTTCGGCGGGCCTTGGCTCGACCGGACGCGCCTTGTGTTGCGTCATCTGGACTCGAAGTGAAGCGGCTAGGCCGCATGGAGGAGGGCATGAGCAACCAGAAGGCTGATGCTGTGGCGGTGAGCCGACTCGAAACGAGAATCGACCCTAGAGCCATAGTTGCTCCTGTGAAGCCTCCGGTGCCCTGCAATTGGGACGACTGCGAAGTCATCCCCTTGAAGCAGGACGGGCCTTGGGACGCCAGAGAGCTGCTATTTGTCGGGCTTAGTAGTGAACTCAAACCTGAAGGTGTTTGAGTCGAAGTCCATGACAAGCACACCGTTGCTCAGAAACTGCATACCTAGGATTGCATCATAGTGACGGCCGTTTTTACGCAGCGGGACAGACGTAAACTCGGCCGCTTGCTTGTAGTGCGTCGATGATCCTTGGAGGATGAAAAGAGCTGGGTAAACTGGCTCAATTGTTGTTGCTGATGCAGAGTGGACGGTCATGGTCCGCTCACTAAGAAAACCATTCTGATGCGCAAAATCTTCGTCGATGTAAACTCCCTCAGCCCCTGTGTCGATCAGCGCAGTTATTTCATGAAGGGGCGTGCCCGCTATCGGATCGAATGGGCTCGAGGGCAGTGCGGGCTGTAACAATAATTTAACCACGGGAGTGATCGGATTTCGCTCAGCGATATCAGACAGCCGATCCCCCTGTTGAAGAAAGTAAATTGGGGCCCCTTTTCCTTGGGCATTGGCGCTGCTCACATCATCCTCCTAAGTGTTTCCATGGGCTTTCCGGCAACGGACCGGGGCGTTTCGTTGGAGGTGCAACGCTACTATGGCGAAATGATGGCGCGGTACTGGTATTCCATCCACACTGGATGGGTGGACAGGGTGATGATGACGTGGCACGCTGCGCGACTCTGTGGAGCATGCTTGGAGTATCGTTAGTGGTCAGCGCGCAAGAAAGCCGGAATCAGTGCATCAAGAGTATGGGCGCGGATCTTGGGGCGATGTACTACGACCTCAACGATCAACTGCTTGAGACCCTTTTGCTGTGGAAGCAATACGAGCAGCTTTTTTGTGTGGACCAAGCAACTGTGCAGGTTTTGAATGATTCAGCGCCTACGTTCTTCGGCGTTGTACAGGCACAGTTCTGGGATGCGGTGATGCTGGGGATTTCCAGGCTTACTGATCCCGCTATGACGGGAAAGAAGCCAAACCTTTCAATCAGTGCCATCCCACCGATCATCAGTGATACGCAAGTCCGAGCCCAGGTGGAAAGCGCAGTCGCTACCGCCTTGATTGACGCGGAGTTTGCGCGTGAGCATCGCAACAAGCGTATTGCACACAATGACCTAGTCCACATTCAAGGGCTTGCGGCAAGCCCGCTGTCCCCTGCAAGTCGTCTGAAGATCAAGGCTGCATTGAGCTCGGTGTGTGCAGTTCTTGAGATCCTGAACGGTCACTACCGACAGTCCGTAATGCTCTATGACGATCTCATTTACGATGGAGGGGCCGGGAGCGTGGTTCACCTCTTGGAGGACGGCCTCAGGCATCAGGATTGTGATTCGGCAGAATAGTTGATCAGCCCAGCCTCGCGCTGGGCTTTTTGCATCTGCTGTCGCGAATTTCGATTTCCCGTAAACTGCCCGGCCTATCCACCATTCAAGGAATGAGACCGTGGCATCCAATCACACCGTTACCTGCCCTCACTGCATTACCGAAGTGCCGTGGGGCGCTCGTGTATGCCGAGGTTGCCAAGCCGAGATCGAGTACGGCACGCCTCGTGGCATTACTGCCTTCCTAGGGATCCTCTGCCTGATCGCGGGCTGGTATGCCGCCAAGGTCTTTCACCTCTACATCACCGACAACTCGACAGTCCTCTGGGCGGTGTTCGGGATCGTCTTCGGAGGGCTGGCCTTGGCTTGCACGAGGTTCTGTAGGCGCCGGTATGCCCACAAGACCATGTTCAAGCGTTTCTACCGGAAATAGGGGATCACATGCGAATTCTGATCGGTGCTGTGGGGCTAGCGTTGCTGGCGGGGTGCGTGACGACCGCAGACTTGGAAGGCAACGAGCCCTCGATTAGCGCGATAACGAAGAAAGAACCAAAGCAGTATGCTCTGTGTGTATTTCCTAAGTGGCAGGCCGCCAGGACGGAATCCTCCATGGTCGAGACCGAAAACGGTTATCGCTTATGGGTGGCGAATAGCAGCATGGCAGACGAGCTGCTTGATATCACTAGAACAGCGACTGGCAGCTCTATAGCTCTGCGACAGCGTATGCCGTGGTCAGCCATGCCTGGTCGTTCAGCTGTGGAGCGAGCTGTCAGAACATGTCTTTGAGTCACTCATCACAAACCGCCTTAGGGCGGTTTTTTTATGCCTGGAGGAATCATGGCAACCGCAGCGGCCGACTATCAACCAATGACCATCATCAAACTGTCCGGCTCGCTGGCACAGAAGTTCGGGCGCACGCATCGTCGTCAGATTGACAGCGGCGAGACCTGGGAAGTCTTCAAAGCCTTGAAAGCCACGGTCCAAGGCTTCGAAGAGGAGATCAGACGGCTCGATGGACTAGGGTTACGCTTCGCTATCTTCCGTAATCGAAAGAACATTGGCATGGATGAGTTGAGCCGTCGAGGCACTCACGAGGTACGCATCGTGCCTGTTGTTCATGGCAGCAAACGCGGAGGGATTCTTCAAACCATCATTGGCATAGCCTTGATGGTGTCGTCCATATGGCTAGGCCCGTCCGCATTCTATGCTGGTCTTTCTATGACGCTGGGCGGAGTCGTCCAGATGCTCAGCCCCCAGGCTAAGGGACTATCCCAGAGTGCCGCCCCTGAAAACTTGCCGTCCTACGCCTTCGGCAATGCCAAGAATACAACGGCAAGCGGAAACCCCGTCCCGATCTGCATCGGGGACCGCCGTTGGGGGGGAGCAATCATCTCGGCATCTACCTACCCCGAAGACAAGATCTGAAGAAACCACCGAATTCCAGCCGCCTCCGGGCGGTTTTTTATTGCCTGGAGGAAAGCATGGGTGCTACAGCTCATATGGACATTGCCGGCGCCAAAGGCGGTGAGAGTAAGCCTAAGACGCCGGTCGAAGCCCCTGACAGCCTGCAGTCCACGATCATCGCCAAGATGCTGATCGCTGTAGGTGAGGGCGAGTTTGACGGAACCCCGAGCGATCGTGACATCTATCTCGATAACACCCCGATCATGGATGCTAGTGGTAGCGTGAACTTCCCCGGCGTGAAGTGGGAGTGGCGACGTGGCACGGTGGAGCAGGACTACATCCAGGGCCTGCCCGCGATCGAGAACGAGACTACGGTCAATGTCGAACTGCGCAGCGACAACCCTTTCGTCCGTGCGCTCAGCAACGCTCAGCTATCTGCCGTGCGCGTGCGCATGTCCTGGGATCGACTCGCCAGTCAAGATAGCAACGGCAACACAAACGGCTATCGGATTGAGTATGCAATTGATGTGTCCACGGATGGCGGCGCTTATGTGGAGGCCCACCGCGGCGCCGTGGACGGGAAAACCACTAACGGATACCAGCGGTCTGTACGCGTCGACCTGCCAGCTGCGACATCGGGATGGCAGTTCCGCGTCCGACGCCTCACGCCGAACGCCAACAGCGGAACCGTGGCCGACAAGATGATGATTGCGGGCTATACCGAGATCATCGACGAAAAGCTGCGCTACCCGAACACTGCTCTGCTGTACATCGAATTTGATGCTCAGCAATTCACCAACATTCCAACGGTAACAGTTAAGTGCCGGGCGCGCCGCTGGCCAGTGCCAACAAATTATGACCCAGACACCCGCACCTATACTGGCGTTTGGGATGGCACCTTCAAGCAGGCATGGACCAATAACCCTGCGTTCGTCAGCTATGGCCTGTGCGTCGAGGACCGTTTCGGCCTGGGCAAGCGCATCAAATCCTGGATGGTCGACAAGTGGGAGATGTACCGCATCGCTCAGTACTGCGACCAGCAGGTGCCGAACGGGCAGGGCGGGCAAGAGCCTCGCTTCCTGTGTGATATGAATCTGCAGGGCCGCGCCGAGGCCTGGACCCTGCTGCGCGACCTGTCGGCAATCTACCGTGGCATGGTGTATTGGGCCCACGGCTCGCTGTTCATGCAGGCAGACATGCCGCGCGCCCAGGACATCGACTACGTGTTCACCCGGGCCAACGTCATCGACGGAGAGTTCGTCTATGGTGGCGCCGAGCGTAACACCCATTACAGTCGGGCCCTGGTCAGCTACGACAACCCGGCGAACAACTACGACACTGACGTCATCCCGGTGACCGACAACGCGCTTCAACGCCGGTACCGTGATCGTCCGGTTGAGATATCGGCCATCGGCTGCACCCGCGCCTCCGAAGCGCAGCGCCGCGGAAAGTGGGCTCTGCTGAGCAATAGTCAAGACCGTACTGTCACCTTCAAGACCGGCATGGAGGGCCGCATCCCGCTCCCTGGCTATGTCATTCCTGTGGCGGATGAGCTGGTGGCTGGCCGCCCGAACGGTGGCCGGATTTCGTCGGCAGCCGGGCGCGTCGTGACGCTGGACCGTGATACGCCGATCAAGGCCGGCGACCGTCTGATCCTGAACCTGCCGAACGGCACCGCGCAGGCGCGAACTGTACAGTCGGTTGCCGGGCGCGCAGTGACGGTGACTACCGCATACAGCGTGCAGCCAGAGCCAGAACTGCAGTGGGCGATTGATTACGACGACCTGGCTGTCCAGCTGTTCCGGGTGCTGAAGACTACGCGCACCCAGGAAGGTGACTACGAGATCACCGCGCTCGAGTTCAATCCGAGCAAGTTTGCGGCCATCGACACCGGCGCCAAGCTGGACGAGCGCCCGATCAGTGTCATCCCGGTGACGACCGTGCAGCCACCGGCCAGCGTTACCCTGACTTCGGCCTACGCCGTGGATCAAGGTATTGGCGTGAACACCATGACCATTTCCTGGCCAGCAGTGCAGGGGGCCGTCGCCTATGACGTGGAATGGCGCAAGGACAATGGCAATTGGGTTCGAGTACAACGCACCGGCGCGGCTTCTGTCGATGTGGTGGGTATCTATGCGGGGGCCTACCTGGCGCGTGTGCGCGCTGTGAGCTCGTTCGATATCACGTCGACCTGGCGCGACTCCATGCTGACCCAGTTAAAGGGTAAGGAAGTTCTACCGCCAGCAGTTGCATTCCTCACTACCACGCCGCTGGTATTCGGCACCCGACTGAACTGGGGCTTCCCGGCTGGCGCAGAGGACACTGAGCGCACCGAGATTTGGCAGGGCACAACTGCCAAGCGCGAAGAGGCGAGCAAGCTGGGGGACTTTGCTTTTCCGCAAGCTGAGCACGAAGTTCACGGTCTCGCGGCTGGTGTCTCGTTCTTCTACTGGGCGCGCCTGATCGACCGCAGCGGGAACGTTGGACCATGGTACCCAACCGGCGTTGGCGTGAACGGCCAGGCCAGCAGCAACCAGTCCGAGTATGAGGAATACTTCAAGGACAAAATCAGTAACGGTTCCCTGTACCCGGCACTGCGCGACGAGATCGCCCTCATCTCTGGTCCACCCGATCTCCCGGGGTCGGTCAACAACCGTCTGGAAGAACTGGACGAGCAGGTCACCGAGATCACCGACCAACTGGGCGAGGCGGTCACGCAGGTTCAATCCAACCTCGACACCGCGACTCAACAGGCTCAGCAAGCGATCGACCAGGTGGCCGAGGCCGCCCGGCAGGTGCAACAGGACCTCGACGAAGCCACGCAAGACCTGCAGGGCCAAATCGACAGCGTCAGCCAGATCGCCAAGTCGCTGCCGTACAACGCCGACAAAACCTACACGTCTGGCCAGACTGTGCTGGGGACCGATGGCAAGCTGTACCAGGCGTCGAAGGCGGTACCGAAAAACACCGCGCCGCCGAATACCAGCTATTGGACTGATGTCGGCCAGGTTGTGCAGTCGGCGAACGGGCTTGCCGCCCGCGTGCAGACCGTGGAGACCAAGGTTACCAACCTGGAGGGCACCACCACTTCGCAAGCCACCCAGCTCACCGGCTTGCAGTCCAGCCTGACCACCACCAACCAGAACGTCACGGCGGCTCAGCAAGCGGCGCAGGATGCGGCGACCCTCGCGGGCGGCAAGGGCAAGGTCATTGTCCAGGCTGCAGCGCCTGCTGTTGCTGACCGCCTGGCGCAGAATCTCTGGATCGATACCACCAGCAACGCCAACACGCCGAAACGCTGGAGTGGCAGCGCTTGGGTGGCGGTCACCGACAAGGTCGCGACGGATGCAGCCTCTGCAGCAGCAAATGCACTGACTGTGGCGCAGACCAAAGCCGATGCTTCGGTGGTCAACCACCTGTCGACCCGGGTCACTGATGCTGAGGGGGTAATTACGTCGCAGGGCCAGGCTATGACCGGCCTGCAGAACAGCTTGGTCACGACCAACCAGAACGTGTCGGCCGCCCAGCAGGCTGCGCAGGATGCGTCCACCCTGGCGGGCGGGAAGGGCAAAGTGATCGTGCAATCTGCTGCCCCGGCTGCCGCTGATCGACTGGCGCAGAACCTCTGGATCGATACCACAGGCAACGCCAACACACCCAAGCGGTGGAGCGGCAGCGCCTGGGTGGCGGTGACGGACAAGGTGGCGACCGATGCTGCAGCCGCCGCGGCCAATGCATTGTCGGTCGCGCAGACCAAAGCCGATGCCTCGGCTGTTGATTCGTTGTCCACGACCGTGACTCAGCAGGGCAACACCATTACGTCGCAGGGCCAGGCACTCACTGGACTCAACAACAGCTTGACCACCACCAACCAGAACGTTACTGCGGCGCAGCAGGCAGCCCAATCTGCTTCCGACCTGGCCGGCGGTAAGGGCAAGGTTCTGTTCCAAGCAACAACACCGGCGGTTGCTGATCGGGCGGCCCAGAACCTCTGGATCGACACCACCGGCAACGCCAACACTCCGAAACGCTGGAACGGTAGTGCCTGGGTAGCTGTGACCGATAAAGTGGCCACTGATGCGGCGGCTGCCGCTGCTGCAGCAAGCGCGCTGGCGCAGACCAAGGCCGACGCCTCGACAGTGACCGCGTTGTCCAATACGGTGACCCAGCAGGGCAGCACGATCACCGCCCAAGGCCAGGCCCTCACGAACATCCAGGCCAGCATCGGGAACATCTCCGGTGAGAACCTGCTGCTGGACCCATCTTTCTCCAGCAGTAACGGCGTCAACGCCCAGCCCGGCATCCTGGTGCTGAACCGAAGCGATGCCAGCGTGCCGGCAGGTGCGCCCACGGCGCGCGTGGTGAAGTGGGACGTGCCCGCCAGTACGGGGAACACCTATGTTGGATTTACGTCTGCCCTCAACGTCAGGCCTCCTGAGAACTCCAATGCGACACAGATCGCGGTGGCGGCCGGAGAGGTCTTTGATTTTGAGCTGGTGCTGCACAGTGAGAAGGCCAGGCAGTTCGGCCTATGGGCGCAGTACTACGCATTGGACGGATCTTCTGTTACCCATGGCTGGGTCCAGCAGGGCGGGGATGGCTTCAACATTGCCACCACCGCAGGTCAGTGGGTGAAGCTGACGGGTATGGTGACGGTCCCGGCAGGCGCCGTGCGCCTGGCGATGACGGTTCGCATGTCTACCGGCGACGCCTTGGTTGCTTACATGGCCGCCCCGGCCGTACGCAAGCGTGCCGCCCAGACCAATGCGCTGGCGTCTGCTACGCAGTCTCTGGATGCGCGGGTCGCGCAGACCGAGGCCGGCCTGACCTCGCAGAGCTCGTCGATCATCTCCCTGCAGAGCAGCCTGACGACTACGAACCAAAACGTCACCGCCGCGCAGCAGGCTGCCCAGGCAGCATCCGACCTGGCGGGCAGCAAGGGCAAGGTGATCGTGCAAACGGCTACCCCTCCGGTGCCTGACCGCCTCGCGCAAAACCTGTGGATCGACACCACAGGCGGCGCCAACACGCCTAAGCGGTGGAGTGGGTCTGCCTGGGTAGCGGTAACGGACAAAGTTGCCACGGATGCGGCAGCTGCGGCCGCTAACGCTCTGGCCCTGGCTCAGACCAAGGCCGATGCAACTGCGGTGAACAACTTGGGTACCCGGGTAACCAGCGCTGAAGGCAAGATCGAAGCGCAGGGATCCGCGCTAACTAATGTGCAGGCAGCGGTGGGCGATATCGCGGGCAACGGGGCCAACCTGGTGCCAGCCGAATACGCTGTGTTTGGCCCGGCAGTACCCGCTCTGGTGATGGGCGGGGGCCAGGCTGCCACGGTTGAAGCTGATCCGCACGGTTTCAACGGCTATGTGCTGCGCTTGCTTCAAACCTCCGGTACCGGCACCACGTACTTTGCGCCGAGCAACATCTACTCGGGGGCAAACATCGCCCTCAAAAACAAGAAGTACATCCTGGCTTGGGACGCCAAAAGTACTTCTGGGGCCAAGCAGATGCAGGTCAGCCTGCGGACTATTGCTGCCGACGGTGCCGTGAGGTTCGTACCTGGTCAGGATGTCGCCATTACCGATCAGTGGGGCCGGTACAGCGCCGTGTTTGACCTGACCAGCACTGCTTTCGTAGCTGATCGGATGGTGGTGTGCATATCTGCGTCGCCCAACCCGAAGGATGGAATCGCGGTACTGGTAGACCGCATCATGCTCGAGGAGCAGGTCGGGGCCGGCACAACCCCGTCGACCTTCAACATTGGCAACAGTGCTGGTCAGGTCGGCGCCTTGGCCAACTCGGTCAACCAGCTCGATGCCCGGGTGGTGCAGACGGAAACGGGGCTGACCTCGCAAGGGATCGCGCTGACCGGCCTGCAAAACAGCCTGACCACGACCAATCAGAACGTCACTGCTGCCCAACAAGCAGCACAGGCGGCGTCCGATCTAGCGGGTGGGAAGGGTAAGGTCATGTATCAGTCCACGGCCCCGGCAGTAGCGGATCGCCTGCCGCAGAACCTCTGGATTGATACAACCGGCAGCGCGAACACGCCGAAACGCTGGAGCGGGACTGCATGGGTGGCGGTTACCGACAAGGTGGCCACGGATGCAGCTTCGGCGGCAGCCAGTGCGCTGTCCCAAGTGGCGACGAAAGCCGATGCCTCGACTGTGCAACAACTAAGCAACACAGTTTCGCAGCAGGGGCAGACGGTGACCGCCCAGGGGCAGGCGATTACCAACATCCAGACATCGGTTGGCAACTCATCGCAGGACAATCTGCTGCGCAACCCCGACTTCAATGCCGCCGGCGATTTGGTCAACAACAGTACCGCTGACTTCAAGATGGAGTACTTCAGCAAGACGGATGCGGGTGTACCAGCTGCAGCACCTGCAAATCGACTGCTTTGTATGTCCAAGTTGCGGGATGTATCTGGATGGGGCGGTCAGGCGCTGGTGTTCACCAACGGCAGCGTGCGCACCGCCGCGACGCCGGGGGAAGTCCTTAACGTGGAATGCCAGATGTTCTGCGAACATGCGACGACCAACGCGGGCAAGATCGCTATCACGTACTGGATCGACAGTGCTACCAGCGTCAGCGGCAACGTTCGAATCCTCGGCTACAGGGCTGCTGATGGGGGGTGGCAGAAGCTTGGCGTTCAAGTGACCGTGCCAGCTCAGACAACCGAAATTTCGTTGTACGTTGTGCCTGACGGTCCTGCCGTCGTCGGCTTCAAGATGTGGGTCGCGAACTTGAAAATCGCCAGGCAGGGGGCTGGCGAAGCGGCGCTTGCATCGGCCACGCAGCAGCTTGATTCCCGGGTGAGCCAGACCGAGTCGGGGTTGACCTCCCAAGGTTCGGCAATCACGAACCTCACCAACAGCCTCTCTACTACCAACCAGAGCGTCACCGCAGCGCAGCAGGCCGCGCAGGCAGCTTCAGACCTGGCCGGCGGCAAGGGCAAAGTGATCATCCAGAGCGCGACGCCTGCCACGGCTGACCGCTTGGCGCAGAACCTCTGGATCGATACCACGGGCAACGCCAACACACCCAAGCGGTGGAGCGGCAGCGCCTGGGTGGCGGTGACGGACAAGGTGGCAACGGACGCCGCCACTGCTGCAGCAAGCGCTTTGAGCCAGGTTGCCGCCAAGGCTGACGCATCAACGGTCCAGGCACTGACCAACACGGTCACCCAGCAGGGATCGACAATCACGGCGCAAGGAAGCGAGATCACCAACATCAAGGCATCGGTTGGCGTTCTGTCGGCTGAAAACCTGCTGTTCAACCCGGCATTCGCAGATGGCCCGGTGTTCTCTGGCTCTCCAGCGTTCGCCGTGCTGGCGCGCAATGACGCCTCGGTGCCATCTGGGGCGCCGTCGCCCCGGGTGGTGAAGTGGCCCGTGGCAACGTCCACCGGCAACAACTACCTGGGCTTTCAAAGCGCCCTCAACGTCCGGCCTCCCGAGAATGCGGTGACTTCGCAAATCTCTGTTGCGGGCGGCGAGGTCTATGACTTCGAGCTGTATGCCTACAGCTCAATGGCGCGTCAGCATGGGTTGTGGATTCAGTTCTATGATCTCGAAGGCACGAGCGTCGGTCACAACTGGGTGGTTGCAGCGGGCGATGGGGTTCGTCTCACAAACGTTGCGCAAACCTGGACGAAGCTGACTGGGCAGGCCACCGTGCCGGCTGGATGCGTGCGTATGGCGATGACCTTCCGCGTGTCGGTGGGTGATGCCACCGATGTGTTCCTGTCCTCGCCAATTGCACGCAAGCGCGGCGGTCAGGACAATGCCCAGGCCAGCGCACTGCAATCGGTCGACGCCCGTGTTTCGGTGACAGAGGGCGCGGTCTCCAGCCAGGGATCAGCCCTCACCCAGCTGAACAACGCCGTGGCGGGCAAAGCGGACAACACTGCGCTGCAGAGCCTGCAGGGTACCGTGACACAGCAGGGCAACACGCTGAGCTCGCAGGGGCAGGCCGTTACCCAGCTGCAGAGCTCGATCGGCGGGATTGGGGGAAGCGGCACCAACCTGCTGGCGGATGACTACAGCTGGCTGACTTCTACCACGCTTCCGGCTACGGCCGTCGGCAGTGGTGTGACGCGAGAAGGCGTGGCTTTGCCGGACGCTGACTCCGGCTTCGGCTACCTGGCTGGGAGCAGCACCAATAGCTTCCTCATGCTGAGCCCGACCAACAACCTGGCTGGCTGGAACGTGCGGATCGAGCCTGGCGTGTACCTGGTGTCTATGTACATCCAGTGCAGCGCTGCCACCAACGGGCGTGTCTCGCTGTACAACGGTACGCATCGGTATGGGCCCACGCTTGCCCTGCCGACGACGCGGACACGCGTGACCTTCCCGGTCACCGTCACGGATAGCGCCAAGGTCGGCATCACCATCTACTTCAACATGAGCGCTGTTTCCGGGCTCACGGCCATCATCGATTCGGTGATGATCGAGAAGCGGGTGGGGGAGAGCAACACGCCCTCGCCGTTCGTAGCGGGCCCTTCCGCGCGGGCGGTGAGTGGTCAGGCCACGGCCATCAGCCAACTGAACACCACGGTGAACCAGCAAGGGACGGCGATCACCGCGCAGGCCAGCCGCTTGGATGGGCTGTATGTTCAGGTGAACCCGGAAATGGAGGGCGACAGCACCGGCTTGGCTGGTGCCACCGGCAGCCTGGTTGGTGTCTGGACCGAGCAGTCGGCTCGGATCGAGGATGGCGTTGCCATGGGCAAGCGGGTGGACACGGTCCAGTCGCAAGTCGGCGGCGTAGAAGGCTCGGTACAGGCCGTGAGCGCCTCGGTGCAGCAGGTCTCCGAGACTATTGCCGGCGTAGATGGGCGCGTTTCCGCCATGACCACGATCAAGGCTGAAACCATTGCCGACGGGCGCCGCGTGATGGCGGGGCTTGCGCTGGGCAGTAATGGAGAAACTGCTGAGATCCTGGCCTACGCGCAGCGCTTTGCGATTGTGGATGAGTCGTCTGGACAGGTGACCCTGCCGTTTGTTGTTTCGAACGGTCAGGTGTTCATCAACCAAGCGGTGATCAATCAGGCGTTCATCCAGAACATCGTGGCCGGCATGACGATTCGCTCGCAAGCAGTCAACTCACAAGGACTTCCCCTTCTGGAGCTGAACTTTGTGACGGGTGCTGTGAGTATCAGGGGGCAGGATGCCAATGGATCGACGCTGCTGAACAACGCCGGGCTGTACGTTTACGACGCCAATGGCATCGAGCGCACGGCGGTAGGGAGGCTTACCTGATGGCTGATCTATATGGGCTCCGGACGCGGGATGCGTCTGGGGTCATCACCCTCGACACCACGATCACCTCGGTGCGATCTCTGAAGATGATGCAGGTGACCGGCAACGGCGAATTCGACCAGTACATCTCGATTCCCGAGATTCAGGCGCAATCCTTCGTGGTCGTGGACGCGTTGTATGACGGAGGAGAGAACACCACCAGTCCTCAGGCCTGGTTCTCGACGGGGCAGTTACAACTTAGGCAGCCCTACGCCCGCACCTGGCAAGTGATGATTCTCTCGTTGGGCGGCGAGCCATTCCCAGCACCAGGCTCCTACGGCATGCGCGCTTCGAACAACAACATTCGAACGCAGATTGACTCGGTCAACCAGGTGCTGACAGTTCGCTATAACGGGAGATTCAACATTGGTTTCCAAGGACCGGGGAGCGGAAGCCAGATCCAGTGGGCTGATGTGACCTTCGCTGCGCCCATCACCACGTACGAGAGGCCTTTAGTCTTCCTGAACGCTGACAACTATATGATGGTGGGTAATTTTTCGGTGAAGGGTGGCCCTGGGAACTGGACAGGGTTCAGGTTGAAGGCTTGGAACAACCAAGTGGCGCACGGCGAAACTGCACTCTATCCGATGATGATCAACTGGTATTGCGCGAGCTACCTGACGCCATCCACGCCACCGGGAGAGTTTGGGGCATCGGTCCGGAACAGCGCAGGTAGCAGGACCTTCGTCACCACCGCCAACCTCGCTCTGCTAAATGGGCAGCCAGCCTCAAGCTCATTTGTTCAAGCGGGCGATCCGATTGTAGGTGGACCCTATTACTCGCCAAGTCAGCAGATGCCCTGGACAGGGAGCTATCAGGACTACGTCTTGGCCAATGCGCTGTTTTCAGTGACCAACATCGGGCAAACCTCACAGCCGCTACGTACTAACTATGGCGGTTTCCTGCCCGGTAACCGGTCGATCTTGCAGATGTATTGCGATAACGGATCGGGTATCAACCCGCTTACGGCCAATGGGCGGACGCTGTTTGCCTCCAGGCCAATGAAACCTCTTTAAGGAGTCGACATGGCGAAACAAACAATCAATCTCGGCAACGCGCCTAGCGGTGCCGGCGGCGATGACCGCCGAAGCGCCTGGGTTAAGGCCATTGCAAACTTCGATGAGATTTATGCAGCGCTTGGAGGCAACTCCATCCCTGCAGCGCTGCCGATTGCAAAGGGTGGAACAGGCGGCACTACGGCGGCCACAGCCAAAGCGTCCCTCGGTATCGGTGATCTAGGGGTCGGGCAAAGCTGGCAAGACAGAACACCACAGCGCTCCTTGGGCACTACCTATACGAATACCACCGGCAAGCCAATTCAAGTTTCTGTCTTCGGTGGGCCCGCGAGTGGTGGCGGAGTTGGTTATCAGGTTGCGGTTGGCGGGGCGGTGGCAGGGATCGGATGTTACTCATACGCATCCGGACAATATATTGCGTCTCAGACCATTATCGTTCCTCCCGCTGCAACTTATAACGTGTCGGTTCTGAACGGGACTGCCCCCGTTCTTTACTGGCGAGAACTCACAAGCTGAGGGTCGAAGCATGGGCCATAAATATCTAGTCAATGATCTTACGGGGCAGGTCTTTGCGTTCGAGGAAGACGGCAGCCAAGACGAATTCATACCTCCAGGTTTGAGACTGATGGGGCCTCGGGAGATTGATCGCCATCTCAATCCGGAGCCGTCCTACTGGACGAACGGCAGCGACTTAATACTTTCATCTGGTGTCGTCCCCGGATGGCGCTTTGCGACTTCAGCCGAGGTGGAGGCGTTACGGCCGAGCATGCAACTGCGCGAGGCAACAGAGAAAATTGCAGTTCTGCGCCAGGCCGCTGATTACGCCATAGCCCCGCTGCAAGATGCGGTGGATCTTGAGGAGGCCATGCCGGGCGAGGTTGACGCCCTGAAGGCTTGGAGGCGCTACCGTGTCGCGCTAAATCGCTTGGTTGATCAGCCAGGTTATCCCGACGAGATCGACTGGCCCGAAGTGCCGGCCTGACTCACCGCAACACCCAAACCCAACCGCCATCCGGCGGTATTTTTTTGCCCGGAGAAAACTCATGCCTTTCATCGTCATCGACACCACAAACGACTACAACCCAATCAACAAGCGCCAGTTCGCTACTGAGGGCGAGGCCGAAACAGCTGCAACCCAAGAGTTGCAGAGCAACCCGAGGGTGGTTCTGTCCACCGCCAAGGTGATCAAGGTCTTCAAGGCGGAGGTGACGGTCACCGCTCAGGCGCCGGACGAGGTCGAGCCGGAAGCTTCGCCAGAGGAGGCTACTGAATGAGTACTCCTCGCGGCGTCCGGAATCACAACCCCGGCAATATCGATTTCAACCCCCGCAACGCCTGGCAGGGCCAGCTCGGCGTAGAGGTGGGTGTTCCCAAGCCCCGATTCGCGCGCTTCGATCATCCTGAAAACGGCATCCGTGCCTTGGCCAAGCTTCTGCTTAACTACCGCGGCAAAGACGGGATGCCAGGTGTGGGCCGCCTTGGTATCGATACCCCCCTGGAGTTCATCAGCCGATGGGCGCCGGCCAGCGAGAACAACACCCTGGCCTATGCGCAGGCCATCGCCAAGCGGCTCGGGGTCGGGGTGCGCGACTCCATCGACATTTCCAAGCGCGCCGTTCTGCGTGAGGCCGTCCTAGGCATCATCATCCATGAGAACGGCGGCAACCCATACAAGGCCGAAGTGATCGACGAGGGCGTGCGGAGGGCCCTGGCTTCATGAACCCGTGGGCTGGAGTTGCCGCAGTCCTGGTGCTTTTAGCTTCCCACTGGGCGGCCTATGAGCACGGTCGCTCAGTGGAGCTTGCCCAGGCCGGCCAGCAATCAGCGAAGCGGGACAGCGGCGACCGGCTCGCCGAAGTGATTGGTGAGCGATCGGCGCGCCAGGAAGAACATCGGAGCGCAGATGCGCAGCAAGAGGCGAGGCTAAAGGCCCATGAAGAAAGAACGATTGCTAATGCTGGCGCTGCTGACGCCGATGCTGCTGGCCAGCGGCTGCGCAGGGACGCCACCCAGCTCGCTGCCGCCATCAGTTGCACCGGCGCGGATACCGCCGCTGTCGCCCGAGGCCAGGCAGCCACCCGCGCCGCCATGGTGCTCTCCAACCTGCTCGCACGGGCTGATGCTCGAGCGGGAGAACTGGCGAAAGCTTATGACCGAGCCCAAATAGCAGGTCAGCAGTGCGAGCGAGAGTACGACTCGTTGGTAAGGCGGACACCGCGGTCATAGCTTTGCTTGGAGGAGCGTGACCGTACGGTCAAAAAGAAGTGAATTTTTCGCCCGCTTTGTAGCTCCATTGACGGTGATTCTAAGGAGGAGAGTCCAATGGCAGAGAATAAGCTTTTCATAATTGAGTATGAGCTTCACGGTGATTACCGGACCTTCATCCTCCGGCAGGAACGAATGGACAACGCTGAGGCTTGGCATTGGGCGAGTTGCGATGCTGGAGTTGGCGTGATTCCCAGGTTCGGTCAACACAACATCAAGAAGGTCAGTCGCCCAATGGCTGAGCGCTATGGGATCTCCAAGGTGCGGTGGCGCCCTACTGGGCAAGGCCCTGAGTTTGTGGCGCCTGCAGTTGATATGAAGAAGTTTTCCGCCGCTCCTTGAAGTCCACACTCCTGAGAGGGTGTGCCAGGGCGGCATCCGCCCTGGTGCTTCCAATTGATGTGGCCAAATGCCGCCATCGACTGATGATTCTGAAGCTGAAACACTCATAGCCTCATCGTAGCTGGAGAACCAGATGAAACTTGACCAGGATCAGCTGTCTTTGTCAGGACTGACTGTAGTAATTGTCGAAGATGATGAGATTCTTCGAGCATTGCTGGTAGCGATCTTGGCTGAGATGGGAGCCACCTGTGTGGCGTTCGGCAATGCCGAGGACGCCCTTATTCATCTCCTTGCATCTCAGGGTGCCTGCTCCCTGATGATTGTCGATCACTTTATTCCAGGTTGCATCAAGGGAATGGAATTTATCTCTATGGTTCATCAAAAATGGCCAGGGGTCCCAGCGATTTTGACCTCCGGTTCGCCATTGGATGTGTCGACTATCACACCACCCGTCAGCTATCTTTTTAAGCCTTGGTCCATCGAGGAGCTTATTACGGCTACCAGCCGCGCGCTAGCACCGGCTACGCGTACCAGCTCAGCCCAGTAAGCTCCGTGATCAACCTATCGCTGATGACCGTCTTTCGTGAGTCCATCCGAGGTTGCGAGCGGAGATGGCTCGTGCTCGCATTCACTTCCCATGGCTCGATATTCCTTTCGAAGCTCGTGAATTTGTCGATTGTCGAGCGCTTCTAGATCTAGTACTGACCTTTCAGCAGACTTGGTTGCTCTTATGAGCTCGTCAAGCTTAACGTGAATGATGTCATTATCTCGGTTCTGCGTATTTTGAATCAGGAATACCATCAAAAAGGTAATGATCGTCGTTGAGGTATTGATGATCAGCTGCCAGGTATCGTTGTAGTGGAACCACGGCCCTGACACTGCCCAGAAAATGATGAGGGAAACGGCGATCAGAAAGGTCCGCGGTCGGCCAGAGTTTTTCGCCAGCCATTGGCAGAACTGTGCAAATTTCATAACGTAGCTCCAAGCAGACTCAGTGTGTATGACCCCTGCGATTCTTGGAAATCTTTTCTTACAGAGACGACGATTGGTCATTCGTGTTGAAAGCTAGCCCTGCGGCGTCACGCAGGGCAGCCCTGTTTTACTTCTCTAGAGTGGCCGCTTGGTTACCACCTTCTTCGGCAATCGCCGAAAGCTTTTCGTCTGCAGCTTTTTCTTCGGCAAGCGTATCGACAAGTAGATCAACAGCTTCCTTGATTCCCAGATGCTTTGCCATAGCGATCAGCGTCCCATAAGCTGCAATCTCATAGTGCTCCACCTTCTGACTGGCGCCAATCAGCGCAGCATCCAGAACTGGGCCCTTTTCAATCTCGTCCAGTAGTTCTTTGCCCTCCTCGAGCAAGCCCTCCATTGCGACGCACTTCATCCGCTTGAGCTTCAATCCTGCCTTTTCGACCAATTGGTCGATGCGTTCGATCTGCCCGTGGGTCTCTTCGAGATGGGAAGTAAAGGCCTCAGCAAGCAGCGGATTGGTGGCAGCGCGAGCCAACCTTGGCAACGCTTTGGTGATTTGTTTCTCGGCGCTGTAGACATCAGAGAGCTCATGGATGAACAGGTCTTCAACAGTCTTACGTGCAGGCATGTCTTATCTCCTTGTATCAACGGGCTTCAATGTGGGCGCTGACGGGAACACCCGATTTATTGGAGAGCAGCGTCTGGAAAAAGTGCGGATCATTTCTGCCATCCATACAACCCGCTAGTGCGCCCATGATCCGCAAGTAAGGTCAGATAGGGTACGTCCTAGCGCGGCCCGGGGTTGCGAGAACGCCTGGATGGGGTGGTAACCCTGTCTAAAAACTGCCTCAAGCTTCTCGCTGTTACCGAACCAAAGCTGCCGTGACTGGCTGCTATCAGAAACTGATGTCAGTTTCGGGGAATAATCGAGATCTTGCCGTTTCGCTCGACGATAGCAAATTTGATCTGCTCGACGCGTTCGATGCCTTGGCTGTCCCTGGCCGACTCAAGGATATCGTCCTCTGTTAGCCTTGCCCGGCGCATGCGCTGGTGTAGAAAGCGTCCCTGTTCCACCACCAATGTGGCATGGCCGTCGAGCAGGCGTGCCAAAGGTCTGGAATTAAGCTTGGCCAACGACAGACCGACATCCAGCACAATCAGCGTAGCAATCACCAAGATAGCGTTGGTAAAGGAAAAGTCTTCCCCGAGCAACGCCTGCTGAGTTGCTTCGCCAATGATCAGTAGCAGCACGAAGTCGAATGTGGTTAGGTCTGCCAGCGAGCGCCTGCCAGCCACGCGAAAAAGCAACATCAGCGCAACATACATGCCTGCCGCACGAAGGATGGAGTCCATATCACGCTCCTAGGGGTACAGGAAGGTTGAAAAGTTTACCGCGCTGGCCTGGCCTGCCCTGACAATGCCTTCAAGGATGCCAACATGCTCGCTGCGCAGGGTCAGATAGAGTGTGGCGATACCGTCTTTGCCGGTTCCAAGTTCCAGCAGAAGCGCCTCTCCATGAGACCGCGACATCTGCGGCTGGGGCTGCATGGTCTCGATGCTGGCGGTCTGCAGCAATGTTCCGCCCAGCAGCACTATCACCTGCTCCCCCGGGGCGCCGCGAACTGTGATTCGCAAATTATCGATGCTGCCTGTACGGCTGAGCCGCTGATAGTCGACCTCTATACGGCCGTCGGTACTCACGGCTTGGGCGTCGCTGAGCGGACCGTTGCCAAATAACCCGGCAAGCGCAAGCATCACGAGCAGCACCAGCGTGTACCATCCAACCCGTTCAAAGCGCCATACACGGTGCTGCATGGGCATGTCTTCATCGACCGGATGGTGCCTTGAGATCAGCTCGTCTTCGTTCATGGCCGTTGCCCTCAGGCGCGCTCACCACGCAGCCAGCGCTGATGGTAGTGCGCTAGATGTGACAACCAGTCAAGCGCCTCGAATGCTAGGTCTTTAGGCATAGTGGCTCATCCGACTGCTGTTTTGCGATGGACGTGTTGCAGCCGAAGTTGGTTCAGTGTGCGTGGCGTCCATTCATCTGCGCCGGACCAAGCTGCCTGAACTTTGAGCGGCCCGCAGGCTTCCCTGTTATACGAGGCCACGGGTTTTCGTGGCCTGCTCACTTGAATATGAGAGGCGGTTATGACCGAGCCTGTGACGTATTTCTGGATCGCCGTAGCGGTGATCATTCTGCTTGTCGATTTGTGGGCCATCGTCAGTGTCTTTCGGAGTGACAAGACCGAGTCGACCAAAGCGATGTGGGCCCTGCTACTCCTAGCACTGCCTATCGTCGGCTTAGCTATCTGGGGGATCATGGGGCCACGCGGCATCAAGCGGGGGACGGGGCCATCTTCCCCAGAGCACAGTAAGGGCTGATGCCGTTCGGCTTGACCATCAGCTCTAATTCCGCGAAGGAGGCTACTATTTGTAGAGAAACTAGTCAGGTAGGGTTATGGACAAGCGTACTTTTGTAGGAATGGTTCAGGCCGGCGAGTCGCTGATTCAGCAGGCGGTGGACGCATTGCGTGCCTACCACGAGGCCCAAGATCGTGGCGAACCAGCTGAAGAGGTCGAGCGCCTGCACTTGCTTGCCGAGTCTCTGTTCCAGGCAGTGTCCGATTATCAGCTTCGCGTCATAGCCAAGGCCCGGGGCACGGATCTGCCGCCTCTTCATTGATCCGCCGATCGGCAGTTGTCCGGTGCCGGGATTAATCGCTACGATACTGTATCTTTATACAGTGTCGGTGCCCCATGTATTTCCTCCTCGTCCGCCGCCGAGTGAATGGCGTGGCCATCCCCGCCGGGCAGCTCAGTAAGATTCAGCCGCTGCGCGCCGACGTTCACATCGGCGACCACCATAGCGAGCCTCTGGGCCGTGTGTCCACCCAGGCTTGGATCTTCAACCCTACGCCGGGGCCGGACGTGATACCCCGGTTGCACGACGCCAAGGTCAACGGTATGGCCCAGCTCGGGATCAATATCAACGGGGTAGAGGAGGTCGAGGGCGTGCTGTATGCGCAGTCTTGGTGGTGCCGGGCAGAATGATGGCCGGGATACCGCAGGCTTGGCTGGATGAACTGAACGACCGATTCGCTCTGTTCACCGATCCCGATGGGCGCGCCGCTGTGCTAGATGAGATGGCTTATGCCGCGCACCGTCGGCGTGAGGTCAGCTGTGAGAACCTGGTCGACATGCTGGAATTATCCGAGGCTGCAAGGGCCTGGGGATTGATGGAGTTCGAAGAGGCCTTTCACATCGGCCCGTTCAAGTTCGAATTGTGGGAGGAGGGGGGCAGGTGACGACCCAAGAGGGATCGTGGTCGGCAGAACGCCTGGATGGGGGGCTAAAACTGTCTAAAACTGCTCGAAAGCTTCTTGATTTTACTGGGCGAAAGTCGCTGAACCTAGCCTAACCGTAATGACAGGCCAAAAGCGTAGGCCGCTTGTGGCGCGGCCTGAGACTAGAATCTCACGCTACTGCTGCAGTACCGGAAGCTAGTAGCAGCCGTAGCTGTGCAGGTGGAGCGATATGCGTTCCCGCGAGAGTCTGTGCCGCAACTGATTTTGGTCGCAACTAGCAGGATCTGGACATTCTTGTATTGGATTGCAAATCCGGGAAACGGCTTGGCCTAGGCCTCGAACTGCAAGCCATTCTTGGGCCAATTCTTGGGCCAATGCATGCGTTTTTGTGCGTTCTTGAGAGGCTGAAACCCCCGGAAACACTGCACTCTACACCGCTCAATACCGCGAAAATAATCGCATGGTGATGTTAGCGGTGGAGATCAAGGAGCTTACCTATCAATAACTTACGTGGCTTCTTCGCAGCTTGGGACCATTTTCGGACCAATTTGGAGCTTTTCCAGCTCCTGCCAGTCGTTGGACGAGTTAATCCAGCGCGCATGAGTCGATAAGAGCATCTGCACGCTATGCCCGAGCTGTTGGGCGATAAATGCGGGGTTGAGACCAGACATTGAGCATATTGTCGCATAGGTGTGACGGCAGTTGTATGGGGAGCGACGCGTGATCCCCAATTCATTCAGCACTGGCACCCACTGTTTATGCAGATCGGCAGGCAATCAGCTCGACGGGGTTCTTTGCTAGCAGGCCTTCCCGGGTGGCTGCAGTCAGGATGGTGGACAGCCTGGTGATCGCGTTGCGCTTTACGCTGGATGATGTCCATTCGGTTTTGGCGAAGACGCGGCGCAGCAGATTGGTCTTGGAATATCGCCAGCCGTCAGGCATGTGCTGTACCTGTGGGAGCCGCGCTTGCCGGCGATGGGCCGCAACGCGGCCCCGGTTACAGATGTCCGCTATGGGGTCGATAGCGGACATTTGGCGATACAAGAAGCGCTACCAGTTTTTTGATACGACTGATGGGGAATAGAGTGGGAGCGGAGGAGTGTTGAACCCAGTGAAATCACCTACAACGCCTTGCATCAACATTGCGTGATGTCGTAAATTTCCAGGTCCTGTCAGCCCTGCCTATGTCCAGGGCTGACGCTGAAGCCCAACACTGTGTTGGGTTTTTTCGTTTTTAGCGACAGGAACATTTCTCCAAGGCGTGCCAACTGTTGCGATTCATCAAGAAGAAGTTCTCCCGAGCGCTGCGAAAGTGGCTCGTCTACCTCACGGTTGCAGGCCTGGCGGGCAATTCCAGTCGGTTGTTCGATCACCTTTCGCTGTGGAAGCCATGGCGCTTGGCCAAGGGCGTGGCCGCCTACCTCATGGCGCCTTGATGCGTTGTTTCGCCGTGCGCCCAGGGGCTGATCGCTCGGTCAGTCTGTTCGCAGCATGGGGAACAGTTCTTCTGGATCGCGTGAACCGGCGTTCATCGTCTCGCACGCTCCAGCGGCCTGCGACCGGTTGACGAAGCCACGCTTGAGCCTTTGCTTCTGCTGGTTGTCATAGATGTCAAAACCGCCCGAGGTGGTGGCGGCGAAGAAGCGGTTGCCGATTTGAAAGGTTTCACCCTCTATCGGTACAGCTGGGACGATCACAAATCTCGGTTGCATGTTCATTGGCCTCCCCAGGCAGACGTCTAAGTATTGGCCCGCAACAGGAAGACCACAATATGACTCATCGAGACGATTCAGTGGCGTGTTGTGTCACTGCTGTGTTGCATGAGCGGCCTGTCATATGAGCGCAGCCGGCGCGGATGTTGGAATGGGAATTGCTTTTCTCCTGGGACACTGAACCCGCGGAGAACGCAAAAATGACTCAGGATGACCGCTATTACATGATTTTCGTGGTGGCAGCTGTGCTGATCCTGGATTTGGGGGCCACGTTGGTGTTCCTCAAGGCTATCGCCTGAACCCGATAGTGGGCTTGGGGGTACGCGAAACTGGGGCCATTCACCGTTAATGGCCCTGGGCATCCCGGCGGAGATATAGCAAACAAACCTATTGCCCGGCTGACTTGGGCAGTAACATGGGCGGACGAAAACCAAAAAAAGGGCAAGCTGCTTGGCAACACTTTCCTACGTTCGCGATGGGGCAGCAGGAGTGTGTCGGGTGAAGCGTTCAAGATCGCTGGCAGGCGCCGTTCTGGTGTCCGGGTTTGCGTCATTGCTGTTGGCAGGTTGTGCACAAAATCGTGATGTGCGTGACGGCCATGACTATACTTCGGGCACTACCGCGCAAAGCCCACCTGCCTATCTGGGGTGCGTCAAAGGCGAACTTCAGGGCAATGTGAAAACCTATGAAGTTCAGGGTGAAAACTCGGTCAAGCTGTTCATCGAAAGTACAGACCCCAGCCAGGCAGAGGGGCTTGTCGAGCTGCGAGGTGCGGGAAGCCAGCACCAGTTCACGGCCTATCAGCGCGATGCCTGGTACGACCATGGCAGATTGCTGGATGCGGCGCTGATGTGTTCGAAAGCATGATCAACTGACCCTCCGAGGAAAAAGCCCGCCTTTTGAGAGCGGGCTTTTTTGCGTGCCTGCCGGGGTGCCGTTGGGGGCGATGGTGTGGGTGCAGGGCTTCTTTTGCATTTACCGGCCATGCCCGCAATAATCCACGCATTTGGACGGAGCACTCCGGGTGGAAGCAAGAAGCGTTGTTGCCGAAATGTTCATTGGGATCCCGACGCATTTCTGGGTATTGCCGGTTGCTGGCCTGGTCGCCTTTTACGGGCTGAAGTGGGCTGGCACGTCCAGTGATCGCGCTACCTTGCTGCGCGCTGGGACTTACATGTTGCTGGTAGCACTGGCGGTGTTGCCAAATGGGTTCTATGCAATGTTCCCCCCAGCGCCTGATCCTGACGTGCTGTTGAATCATGCGCCGCTACCCAATTATGCCGGCCGTTTCTATCTGGATGCGTTCTACGTATTTAGCGGTTGGGCGCTGAGCAAGGTGGTAAAGCTCAAGTACAGCTAAAAGGTCGGAGGCGGGTCGCCGCCAGAATTGCCCTGGCTCGAAACGGACTCAACTACTGTAATCAGTAGGGGCGCCTTCGATGTCGTCGATCCTTGCGGCGACAGCACGCAACTCTCCCGCAACGGCATCGATGGAAGTGATGTGCGCCGTGACCTCGGGGTCTGCTTGCGAGGTGCCTCTCGCCTGCATGAACTTGACGTGTCCGCTCATGCTTTGACTGAGTTGATCGAGGTGGTCGGCTGTTCTGACCAGGTCAGACTTGATGCTGTGAAGCGTTTCCATGGCGTGAACGGCTTTCCTTGATAGTTGCTTCCGGGCCTGTGAGGATCGCCGCAGGTCAGGGTCGTGTGCAACTACTTTGTAAAAGCCGTGACCCGGGTCAAGCAACAGCCGGCAGGTGGCGCCTTGCGCCTCGGAAGACGCAGGGCACGGTGTCTGGGTTGGACAGGTTCATTTGTTATCGGTTACATGAAGAACGGAGCCCTGCTGATCCGTCCCTAATAACCCGCTGGATGGCGAGTTCCCCCCTTGACGTTCGCCAAGCGCCACAGCAGGTGTACGGAAAATAGTACGGCCATCTTCCCCCGTGACAAGGCTGATGAGCTTTCCATTCTGATAAAAAAAACGCGTACGCTGGGCATCCTTTTGCATGGCTGAGTTTCCTGCGGAGTCATGGGTAGCGCTACTTTCCCAGCCTTCACCCGGCCACGCCACTGGCAGAAATATCAGGTGCTGCACTAAAGTCGAGGCAAAGGCTAGCCCGGCAGTTGTTCGGGGTCGAAAAACAACGAAGCGACCAGCACGGCCGTGATCACACCCAGTGCATCGGCCAGAAACAGCAGCAAGCCGCTGGTATCACCAGGCCCAAAGTGTTTACCCAGCGCAAAGTCGATGCCATAGGGGAACGCTGCGATCAACAGCAGCATCATGGCCAGCAGGCCAGAGCAGAGCTGCCTGTAGACCCTGCCGAATGCCAGGCCGTAAGCCCAGAACAGAAAAATGCAGCAGACGGCAAGTCCGGTCGAAGCCGCATATTGGGCGAGTATTTCCAACCACCACAGCATGGGATTCTCCTGGGCGAGAAGGGCGCTGATCGTTCCCCATGAACAACCCGCCCGGCACTGTCGCTGCCTGTTGCTCATCAGAAGCAGCGCAGAGTGGATTCGTTCCTTGAGTTCAATCAAATATTTATCGGCAGGGTGCAGTTGACAGGGATTGTTGTGGTCTTGGTGTCGTCGACTTGTTGTCGTTCTGTCAACCGGGCGGGCGGGTCTGCAAGACTTTGGTTCATTGGTATATGGGCGCACGTCTGGCTAGAATGCAGCGTATCCATAACGGCCAATTGCAAATGCCTATGTTTCGTACCTTTCTCGCTTTTGCGTTAGTTGCCGGGCTCACCGGTTGCGCAACGCCTGGTAAACCCACCGCCAGCAAGCTGACGCACAAATCGCCGCAACAATACGCCGCCTGTGTACTGCCCAAGTGGCAGGCGCTGGCGCCCCAGGCCACGCAAAAGTCGATTGCCCACGGCTACCGGCTGACAGCGCCCAGTGCCGTGGCAAGCGATGATGTGCTGGACGTCATCGACTCCCGCGACGGCAGCCGTGCGACGTTCTACAAAGGCAGTTTCCTGTCGGGCGACAAGCTGCGCCAGGCTGCAAGGGAATGCCTGGACTGACTCAGTAACCCGAGCCGCTCGATCCGCCCATGCTGGGCAGGCGGGCCGTGTGCTGGGTATAGCTCCACTCGGCGCAGCTCATGAACGCGGTGGTGTCCACCTTGCTCAGGGAACCGAGTGCTACCGGGCCTGCATCACCCGATATCACCCCGCTTGTTCATCTGCTCACAGCGCAACTGCGCGTCCGTCTTGCTCGAGTAGCTGGGTTTGAGCCTTTCCTTGGCGTGGTTGTCGTAAATGTCGAATCCCCCGCAGACGGTAGCGGCGTAATACCGGCCCGCCACGCGAAACGACTCCTTCTCGATGGGCACAGCCGGAACGATAACGAATCTTGGTTGCATGTTTCGTGCCTCCCCAGGCAGAGACCTAAGTATTAGTCGTGCCATGGATAAGCATCAAGCAGGCTCATCAATAATTGACGGTTCAGCGCGTTCCGTGTCGACGTACGATGTTGCACACCCAACGGTGGTCGCAACGATAGGGCGCGCGGATGAAGGCGAGGTCGGCGATACGCCTTGCACCCTGGGCCCTCAGCGCCTGGGTCAGTTGAGCGAGAGTCTCTGCTTCGATGGTCATGGTTCACCTCGTCAGATTGGCTGCGTTCAAGCATCTGGACCCGTACAAACACTGCAGGGCTCAGTTCTGTTCCGGCTAATCACAAGGTCATAACGGCCGCTGTCATCAAATGCTAATCCGCTGTCGTCCGATGCGAAGCACCCCGCTTGCCAAGGGCATAAAGTCCAGTCACCCAGCACTGACGCCTGGCGTCCAGATCGATGATTGGAGAGACAAGCATGTCCAAAGTCGTACGTTTCCATCAGACCGGTGGCCCCGAGGTACTGCGCTACGAGGACGCCGAGGTCGGCGACCCGGGTCCGGGGCAAGTGCGCTTGCGCCAGGTAGCGGTGGGCCTGAACTACGCCGATACCTACTTCCGCAACGGCACCTACCCGATTCCGCTGCCCAATGGCATTGGCGTGGAAGCCTCGGGCGTGGTCGAGGCGCTGGGTGCGGGCGTGACGCAAGTCGAGGTGGGTGACCGGGTGACCTACACCGGGTTCCTGAATACCCTGGGTGCCTACTGCACCGAGCGCCTGGTGCCCGCCGCTGCGCTGATCAAGCTGCCGGAAACCATCGCCTTCGAGACGGCCGCCGCCATGACCATGCGCGGCCTTACGGCAGCCTACCTGCTGCGCCGGCTGTATGACTTCAAACCCGGTGACAGCGTACTGCTGCATGCTGCCGCTGGCGGCGTAGGCCTGATCGTCGCGCAGTGGGCGCGGTTGCTGGGGCTGAACGTGATCGGCACCGTCTCTACCGAGGCCAAGGCCGAGGTGGCGCGCGCCCATGGTTGCAACCACGTCATCGACTACAGCTTCGAAGACGTGGCCAGTCGCGTGCGCGAACTGACCGATGGGGCAGGGGTCAACGTGGTGTTCGACAGTGTCGGCAGGAACACCTTCAGCGGCTCGCTGGATTCGCTCAAGCGCCGCGGCCTTATGGTCTGCGTTGGCACCGCGTCGGGCAGCATCGCGCCGTTCGACCCGCAGTTGCTGGCGATCAAGGGCTCGCTGCAGCTGACCCGGCCGGCCCTGGCCGATTTCATCGCCGACCCGGCAGAAAAGGCCGACCTGGCGGGCGAGTTGTTCGACCATGTCAGCAGCGGCCGCATTCGTATCGAAATCAACCAGCACTACGCCTTGCAGGATGCGGTTCAGGCGCACCGCGACCTTGAAGCCCGCAGGACCACCGGCTCGTCGATCTTCGTCATCTGAAGAGGGCAACTGCATGCACATCGAACAACTGACCTGCG
>NZ_JABMCW010000240.1:0-8820 GCF_013179705.1 Pseudomonas sp. CM25
AAGTCGGTGGCCGAGCTGGAGGCGGCCAGCCGGCAGATTTCGTCATACCAGATCGAAAGCGAGTTGCTGTACTTCCGCAAGCATCATGGCGTGGCGGGCCTGGCCCTGCACATGCTGCTCGTCACCCTGGGGGACCTGGTGCTGGCACTCAAGGCGCTGTTGAAACGACGCGGATGGGGCGCGATCCAGGCCTGCTGGCGGCATTGCCGGGCGACCTGGTCACTGCTGCTCAAGACCCGCTACGCCAGCCAACCGACAAGGTAGGTAGAGCCATGTTCGAGAATATCCGTGCCGATTTGCGCGCCCATGGCGGCGACTGGGGCGCCCAGGGTTTCTGGGTACTGCTGGTATATCGCTTCGGCCGCTGGCGCTACCGCGTTCGCCCGGCACTGCTGCGCAAGCTGTGCTCGTTCATCTACAAGGTGCTGTTCAAGTTCGTGCAGATCATCACCGGTATCGAGCTGCCCTGCGAGGTAGAGATCGGGCGCAACTTTGTCATCGACCATTTTGGCGGCATCGTCGTCAGTGGCTATGCCCGCTTTGGCGATGACTGCCGCATCCGCAACGGCGTGGTGGTGGGTTTGAAAAATGTCGACGAACCGATTGCCCCGGTATTCGGCAACAATGTCGATATCGGTACCGGAGCCAAGGTGCTGGGCAGCATCCGCATCGGCAACAACGTGATCATCGGCGCCAATGCCGTGGTGCTGGTGGATGTGCCGGACAACTCGCTTGCAGTGGGGGTGCCGGCCACCATCAAGGCGCGGCAACCGGCCGCCACGGCAGCGGTGGAGTGACACTCATGGCGACAGGGATCGGGGTGGTGGTTATCGGCCGCAACGAAGGCCAGCGCCTGGCGCGCTGCCTGGGTTCGCTGGCGCAGGGTGCGGACCAGGTCATGTATGTCGACTCGGGCTCCACCGACGGCTCGCTGCCGCTGGCGCGCAGCCTGGGGGTGGAGGTAATGGCGCTGGACATGCGCCGCCCGTTCACCGCTGCGCGCGCACGCAACGAAGGCTTCGTCGCCTTGCGGCAGCTATCGCCTTGGATACAGCTGGTGCAGTTCGTCGATGGCGATTGCGAGGTGGATGCAGGCTGGCTGGCCACGGCGCAGGCGTTTCTGCATGACCACCCCGACGTGGCGGTGGTGTGTGGCCGCCGGCGTGAGCGCTTCCCGCAGCGCTCGGTGTACAACCTGCTGTGCGACCTGGAGTGGGACACCCCCATCGGTGAGGCCAAGGCCTGCGGCGGCGATGCACTGATGCGCGCGGACGCATTTGCCGCGGTCGGCGGTTTTCGCCCCGACCTGATCGCCGGCGAAGAGCCAGAACTGTGCGTGCGCTTGCGGGCCAAAGGCTGGAAGGTCTGGCGCCTGGCCGCCGAAATGACCCTGCACGACGCCGCCATGACCCGTTTCAGCCAGTGGTGGCGGCGCAGCCTGCGCGCTGGACATGCCTATGCCGAGGGGGCTTACCTGCATGGCCGGCCGCCAGAGCGGCACTGGCTGCGCGAGTCACGCCGGGCCTGGTTGTGGGGCCTGGGCATACCGCTGGCCATCGTCCTGGCCTGCCTGCTGCTGGGCAGCTGGGGCCTGCTGTTGCTGTTGATCTACCCGCTGCAGGCAGTACGCCTGGCCCGCCGTGGTGGCAAGTCGGCGCGCGAGAACTGGCTGCAGGCGGTGTTTCTGGTGTTGGGCAAGTTCCCGGAAATGCTCGGCCAGCTGAAATTCTTGCGCCACCGCTTTGCGGCCGGCAAATCGGCGTTGATCGAGTACAAGTGAGAGAAACCCATGATGCTCGGCACCCTCGTGAAAAGCGTGTTCACCTTGCAACCGGGCTACTCGTTGCGGGCGTTGAACAACAAGTACAAGCTGACGCTGCAGATTGCCAGGCAATGGCCTGAGCTTGAGGCGTTCAGCCGGCGCATGACGGTGGCCCTGGGACGGCAAGGTCTGCAGCGGCTGGGCGTGGACTGCATCGGCGTGGTGCAATGGCCCTACATCAGCCAGCGCTGGGAGGCGCCCGAGCGCCTGGAGGTGGTGGCGTCGCACTTTGAAGTGCTGGCCGGGCAGTTTCCGGCACTGTTGCTGCTGGGGCGCGACGAAAGCCTGACGCTGTGCGATCTGGCGGCGCATTCGCCAGGCTGCCGCCTGGTGCTTGACCGGCCGATCTGGTTCAAGCGCGAAGGCGAGCTGGTGCTGAACCTGTTCCAGGGCGACCTGCGCGTGGCCTCCCTGGCATTCACCCTGTGCCGTAGCCAGGGTGAGCTGTGCCTGTTCATCGGTGCCGTGCAGGGCATTCACAAAGGCATCGACAGCGAAACCTCGCTGGCCATCTACCGCGACCTGACCAAGGACTTCGAGGGCCTGCGCCCGCGCAGCCTGCTGCTCGAAGCCTTGAAGTGCCTGGCCAGGACGTTGGGCGTGACGCAGCTGTATGCGGTCAGCGATGCCTGCCGGCATCACCGCCACCCGTATTTTGGCAACGACAAAGGCCAGGACCTGGCGGCCAACTACGACGTGATCTGGCAGGAAAACGCCGCCACAGCGTCGAATCGCGAGGACTTCTTCGCCATCCCGCTGGCACCCGCGCAGCGGGCAGAAGCGGACATTCCGGCGAAGAAACGGGCGATGTATCGCCGCCGCCAGGCGTTGCTCGACGATCTTTTCAACCGCTTGCAGGCAGCATTGCCAAGCAGCGGTAGCAACCTTGGACTACAAGGAAAACAGGGGGATGCATTTGTCGTGAGTGCATCAGCAGTGGATCGACCACCTGTAGTCGACAGCCTGAAGTGAAGGTTGCCTGAGGCGGTAGGTCATCAAGCGGGTTTGGATGTGGATTCGTATGCGCATTGCTTACTTCATCAATCAGTACCCGAAAGTCAGCCACAGTTTCATCCGTCGCGAGATCCTGGCGCTGGAGCGCCAGGGGGTAGAGGTGCAGCGCATCGCCCTGCGCGGGTGGGACGCCGAGGTGCAGGACGCCGAGGACGTGAGCGAACGGGACAAGACCCGCTATGTATTGCAAGGCGGGCTCAAGGGGCTGCTGGCGCCGACGTGGCAGGTGCTGCGGGCACAGCCTGGACGGTTTTTCCGGGCGCTGCGGCTGGCCATGCGCCTGGGCCTGCGAGCCGACCGCAGCTGGCCTTACCACATGGTCTACCTGGCCGAGGCTTGCCAGGTAGTGCAATGGCTGCAGGCAGGGGAGGCGAAACACGTGCACGCCCATTTCGGCACCAACTCCACCGAAGTCGTGATGCTGGCCAACGCGCTGGGCGGGCCGGCGTACAGCTTTACCGTGCACGGGCCGGAAGAGTTCGACAAGCCGCAGTTTCTGCATATGGGCGAGAAGGTGCGGCGTGCGGCTTTTGTGGCGGCGGTGAGCTCTTACGGGCGCAGTCAGCTGTTCCGCTGGGTGGCGCACGAGCACTGGGCCAAGGTCAAGGTGGTGCATTGCGGCCTGGAGCGTGGTTTTCATGAGGTGCCACCGGTTGCCGTGCCCACGGCGCCGCGGCTGGTGTGCGTAGGGCGCCTGTGCGAACAGAAAGGCCAGCTGCTGCTGCTGGAGGCGGCGCGCAGGCTGGCCGCCGAGTCGATCGCTTTCGAGCTGGTACTGGCCGGTGACGGCGAGATGCGCGGGGAGATCGAGGCCTTGATTGCCCGGCATGGCCTGCAGCAACACGTGCGCATCACCGGCTGGATCAGCAGTGCCCAGGTGCGCGAAGAAATCCTCGCCGCCCGCGCGCTGGTGTTGCCCAGTTTCGCCGAGGGCCTGCCGGTGGTGATCATGGAAGCCATGGCCCTGCGCCGGCCAGTGCTGACCACCTATGTAGCGGGCATCCCCGAACTGGTGCGGCCGGGCGAAAACGGCTGGCTGTTCCCGGCCGGAGCCGTGGACGAGCTGACCACCGCCATGGCCGACTGCCTGGCGCAGCCCGCCGAGGCCCTCCAGCGGATGGGCGAGGCGGCCTACCAGCGCGTGTTGCAACGGCACGATATCGACACCGAGGCGGCCAGGCTGGCCGGCTACTTCAAGGCATTCGCATGATAAGTGTATTGGGTTGGTTGCTGGGCCTGCTGACGGTCATCGTCCTGGTGCCGGTGTTGGTGTTGCTGGTGCAGGTGCTGATGGCGTGCCTGCCGGTGCGGGTGCGGCCGCTGGGTAGCGGCGATCGTCCGCGGCTAGCGGTGTTGGTGCCCGCCCATGACGAGGCTTCGATCATTCGTGCCACGCTGGCGAGCGTTGTTCCGCAATTGCGCGAAGGCGACCGCTTGCTGGTGGTGGCCGACAACTGCACTGACGACACCGCGCAGCTGGCCCGCGAAGCCGGCGCCGAAGTGGTGGAGCGCCACGATGCGTTGCTGCGCGGCAAAGGCTACGCCCTGGATTTCGGCGTGCGGCACCTGGCCGAGCAGCCGCCTGAGGTGGTGATCGTGGTCGACGCCGATTGCCTGGTCGCGGCAGGGGCCATCGACTGCCTGGCGCGGCGTTACCGCGAGGCCGGTCGGCCGGTACAGTCGCTGTACCTGATGCGCGCCCCCGCCGGTGCCGGGTTGAAAGTGCAGGTGGCCGAGTTCGCCTGGCGGGTCAAGAACCTGGTACGCCCACGCGGCTGGTCGCGTTTGGGGCTGCCGTGCCAGCTAATGGGCGCAGGCATGGCCTTCGGTTGGGACGACCTGGCCTTGATCAACCTGGCCAATGGTCACCTGGTCGAGGATGTGAAGCTGGGCCTGGACCTCTGTCAGCAGGGCAAGCCGCCACTGTTCTGCCCGGAGGCCCTGGTCACCAGCCAGTTCCCGCTCAGCCAGCAAGGCCTCACCAGCCAGCGCACCCGCTGGGAGCATGGCCATCTGGGCCTGATGCTGGCAGACGCCCCTAAACGCGCGGCGGCCGCCTTCAGGCAGCGCAACGGCAGCCTGGCGGCGATGACCCTGGACTTGCTGGTGCCGCCGCTGGCGTTGCTGGTGCTGACGTTACTGGGGCTCAACCTGCTGACCTGGCTGGCGTACCTGCTGTTTGGCCTGGCCACACCGGCGTGGCTCGCCCTGGGTGCACTGGCATTGCTGGGCTTGGCGGTGGTGCTGGCCTGGGCGCGCTTCTGTCGCGAGCTGATCCCGTTTTCGGTACTGCTGTATGCCCCGTTCTACGCCGCAAGGAAAATTCCCTTGTACCTGAGTTTCCTGATCAGGCGCCAGGTCGAGTGGGTGCGTTCAAAAAGGGATGACGACTGATGGCTCAGTGGCTGTGGCAGGAACGCTGGAAGCGCATTATCTGCCAGCTGGAAGTGGTGGCAGACGGCGCCTCGGCGCAGCACCTGCTGGACCGCCTGGCGACCCCCGAAACGGCCACGGTGCTGGGCTTCGTCAACGCCCATGCGATGAACCTGGTGGTGCGTGATGGCGCCTATTGCCAGGCACTGTCGGCTGCCGATGTGCTGCTGCGCGATGGCTCGGGCATGGCGATGCTATACCGCCGCCTGGGGCTGGAGCCCGGGCTGAACATGAATGGCACCGACTTCATTCCAACGCTGATGGCGGCCTACCGTGGGCGCCGGGTGGCGTTCTGGGGCACCCGACAACCCTTCCTGGACCAGGCCGCACAACGCTGTGAAAGCCTGTTTGGCGTAGTGCCGGTGTCCGTTCACGACGGTTTTGCCAGCGTCGAAACCTACCTGCAGCTGGCCCGCGAGCAACGTCCCGAACTGATCGTGCTGGGGATGGGGATGCCCAAGCAGGAAGCCGTGGCCGCACGGTTGGCGGCCGTCGGCGGCCCGTGCCTGATCGTGTGCGGCGGAGCCATCCTGGACTTTCTCGGTGGCAAGGTCAGCCGCGCTCCTGGTTGGCTGCGGCGCTTGGGTGGCGAGTGGCTGTACCGGCTGGTACGCGAGCCCAGGCGCTTGTTCATGCGTTATGTGGTGGGCAACCCATTGTTCTTGTTGCGCACCCTGCTGTACCGCCGAGCCGTGGATTCGGCCAGGCGCACCGTATAAATCGGCCAAAATGCGCGTGCTGGGTGATTCCCGGCTCGCCAGCAACGGGTGGCTGCTACAGTGATATCAATGGCTTGGGCGCGGCACTATCCTGCTCCACTGGCTTTGCAAAAGCTGTTTCAAGACTGGCTGTTTGATGAAAGGCATTCGCTACGCTCAAATTCATGAGGTCTGAGATGGTTTTCGAACCCAGAAGCAGTCGCTCCTTGCTCCAGAGAAGAAGCAGCGTAAGCAACGCCATCCAGGCGGGCCTCGATGGCATCGCCGTGACCGGCATTGCCTGGTACCTGATCTACGACCAGTTCGGCTACATCACCTCCGATTACGTGATCATGCTGCTGTTGCTGATTGGTGCATTGGCGGTCATTTACGACCATTATGCGATCTACCGCACCAACGTCGGGCTTTCCATCAAGGCCTTCCGGCTGTTCAAAGCGTGGTCGGCAACGTTCTGTTTCCTGGTGGTGATGGCCTTCCTGACCAAGCAGAGCGAAACCTATTCGCGGCTATTGGTCGGGCAACTGTTCGTCATTGGTTACGTGGCCCAGTTGTTCCTGCACTTTGCGGTGCGTGAGTTGCAAAAGCGCTTTACCGCGCATGCGCGCCTGGACAATGCCCTGATCATTGGCGCCGGTGACCTGGCCAACTTTTTGTATCAGAAGATCAGCAACAACCCGTGGTTCGGCGAACGGGTGCTGGGTTGCGTGCTGATCGACAACGCTGACGATCAGGGCCGCGAGAATACCGAGGGCAAGCAGCGGCTGCCGGTGCTGGGGCATGTTGCCGATCTGGACGAGCTGGTGGCCAAGCACGCTATCCGTACCGTGTACCTGGTCACGCCATTGGGTGGCTCCGAAGTGATCAATGACGTGTACTTCAAGCTGCTCGACAAGTGCATTGCCGTGAACTGGGTGCCGGATATCTTCTCGTTGCGCCTTATCAACCATAGCGTGCGGGAAATCGCCGGTATCCCGGTGCTGACGCTGTCGGAAACGCCGTTGACGGGCATGAGCCTGTTCTTGAAAAACCTTGAGGACAGGGTGCTGGCGGTGCTGATCCTGCTGTGTGCGTCACCGGTGTTGCTGGCGGTGGCCCTGGCCATCAAGATCGATAGCCGCGGCCCGGTGTTCTTCCGCCAGGAACGCACGGGCTGGACCGGCGAATCGTTCCGCATCTGGAAGTTCAGGAGCATGCATGTTCACCAGCCGGAGCAGGGCGTGGTGAAGCAGGCGCAGAAGAATGACCCGCGGCTGACCCGGGTCGGTGCCTTCATTCGCCGCACCAGCCTGGATGAGCTGCCACAGTTGTTCAATGTGCTGACCGGGGAAATGTCGCTGGTCGGGCCCCGGCCGCATGCCTTGCAACATGACACGTTGTACTCGCAGGACATCGTCGATTACTTCGCCCGCCACAACATCAAACCTGGCATGACCGGCCTGGCGCAGGTGCGTGGCTTCAGGGGCGAAACCAGGGATATCGAGCAGATGATCCAGCGGGTTGACTCGGACATCGAGTACATCAACAACTGGTCGCTGTGGCTGGATTTCGTGATTCTGGTGCGCACATTGAACGCCTTCACCGGCAAGCAAGCGTATTAGGATCCGCGAGCATTCTGGGGAGCCGCTACTCCTTGTTTAGCGGATGCAGCTCCCTGAATCCCCGGGCTTCCTCCACCAGCCAGTCATGCACCGCCCGCGCCCCCGGCTGGTTCAACCCCCCTGGCGGGTAATGCACCACGTAACGCTTGTGGTTGGCGATAGGCACGCCGAACGGCACGATCAGCGCCCCGCGTTCCAGTTCATCGTTAAGCAGCGTGCGTCGGGCAATCGCCACACCAATGCCGGCAATGGCGGCCTCGATGGTGAGGTGGTTGCGGTTGAAGGTATGCCCACGCCGCACATCCAGGCCCGCGGCACCGATGCCCTCGAGGTAGAACTCCCATTCCGCATATTCCGAGCTGCCGCGCCAGGCGGTGATGTCGTGCAGCAGCGGGTAGTGCGCCAGGTCGGCCGGCCCATGCAGGGGCGGCCGCCCGCGCAGCAGGCTGGGTGAGCACACCGGAAAGATCTGTTCATCCAGCAATGGTGTCGAAAGCATGCCTGGGTAACTGCCATCGTTCAGGTCGATGGCCAGGTCGAAATCACCAGGGTTCAGCGCCTGCGCACTGTCTTCAGCCACCAGCCGCAGCTCGATGTCCGGGTAGCGCTGCTGAAAGCGCGGCAGCCGTGGCGTGAGCCATTTGGCCAGGAACGACGGGATCGAGCGCACGCGCAAGGTGCCCCGGATTTCACCCGCGTCCAGGCGCAGCAGCTCGGCCTCGATGCTGCCGTAGGCCTCGGCCACCGTCTGCGCCAGGCGCTGCCCCTCGGCGCTCAGCTCCACCCCACGCGCCCGGCGCAGGAACAGCCGGTAGCCCAGGCGTTCTTCCAGCTGGCGCATCTGCTGGCTGACCGCGCCCGGGGTAATGTGCAGCTCTTCGGCGCAGCGGGTAAAGGACAGATGCCGGGCTGCACAGGCGAACACGTGCAGCCAGACGAACACCTGACCGTTGAGTTGTCCTTTCATCGTTTAGTACCACTAAAGGCTTGCTTAGAAAGTTTCGTTGGTCATCCGTTACCCAGGGCGTCAGTATCACGCAAAATCGCGTCAAAGCTCAATTTCTCTAGATACCCGTGCTTTGGATACATATCAAGGTACGGTCAGGCATTAGTATGGCTATCAGTGTTTTCGACCTCTTCAAAATCGGCATCGGGCCCTCCAGCTCCCACACTGTCGGCCCCATGCGGGCAGCGGCGACATTTGCCCAGGTCCTGCGCGAGCAGGGGCTGCTGG
>NZ_JABMCW010000241.1:0-8791 GCF_013179705.1 Pseudomonas sp. CM25
AGCAGGGCCAGCAGGCCGACGTTTTTCTCGATGACTTCATGTTTCATCAGGCAGGTCTCCTCAAGCCAGCTGGGCGTTCGCAGGGGCGATATCGAGCGCCGGCGAACGGACGGTGCGCCAGGTGTTCCAGGCCATCAGGAACATGCCGCTGAGGAAGATCGCGCCGCCGACGAAGCGCACCACGAAGCCTGGGTGGCTGGCCACCAGGGTTTCCACGAACGAGTAGGTGAGCGTGCCGTCACTGTTGACCGCACGCCACATCAGGCCCTGGGCGATGCCGTTGACCCACATCGAGGCGATGTACAGCACAGTGCCGATGGTAGCCAGCCAGAAGTGCGCGTTGATCAGGCCGAGGCTGTGCATGCGTTCTTTGCCGAACACTTTCGGGATGGTGTGGTACAGCGCGCCGATCGAGATCATCGCCACCCAGCCGAGCGCGCCGGCGTGCACGTGGCCGATGGTCCAGTCGGTGTAGTGAGACAGGGCGTTGACCGTCTTGATGGCCATCATCGGCCCTTCGAAGGTGGACATGCCGTAGAACGCCAGCGACACCACCAGGAAGCGCAAGATCGGGTCGCTGCGCAGTTTGTGCCAGGCACCCGACAAGGTCATCATGCCGTTGATCATGCCGCCCCAGCTGGGTGCCAGCAGGATCAGCGACATCACCATGCCCAGCGACTGCGCCCAGTCGGGCAGGGCGGTGTAGTGCAGGTGGTGCGGGCCGGCCCAGATGTACAGGGTGATCAGCGCCCAGAAGTGCACGATCGACAAGCGATAGGAATACACCGGGCGTTCGGCCTGCTTGGGCACGTAGTAGTACATCATCCCCAGGAAGCCCGCGGTCAGGAAGAAGCCCACCGCGTTGTGGCCGTACCACCATTGCACCATGGCGTCGGTGGCGCCGGCATACACCGAATACGACTTGGTCAGGCTGACCGGCAGTTCCAGGTTGTTGACCAGATGCAGCAACGCCACAGTCAGGATAAAGGCGCCGAAGAACCAGTTACCCACGTAGATGTGCTTGGTGTTGCGCTTCATCAGCGTGCCGAAGAACACGATGGCATAGCAGACCCAGACAATTGTGATCAGGATGTCGATCGGCCATTCCAGCTCGGCGTACTCCTTGGAGCTGGTGTAGCCCAGTGGCAGGCTGATGGCCGCCAGCACGATCACCAGTTGCCAGCCCCAGAAGGTGAACGCCGCCAACCTGGGCGAAAACAGGGTGGTCTGGCAGGTGCGTTGCACCGAATAATAGGAGGTGGCGAACAGTGCGCAGCCGCCGAAGGCGAAGATCACCGCATTGGTATGCAGGGGCCGCAGGCGGCCGAAGCTGGTCCAGGGGAGGTCGAAGTTGAGGGAAGGCCAGGCGAGCTGGGCGGCGATGAAGACGCCGAGCCCCATCCCGACGATTCCCCACACCACCGTCATGATGGCGAATTGGCGGACCACCTTGTAGTTATAGGCGGTACTGCTGGTTGTGTTCATGTATGGGTTCCCATCCACGGTTATTTGGCAGGCTTTACAGCGAGGCAAGCATGATTAATGGGCAAAGTGCCGGTATTGACGGGGATCAATGGGCGAAGGTCGCAAATGTCCCAGGCTTGCGCTGCGATCCTGCCCAGGTGCAGGGCAAAGACGGCTACAAGGGCTGCCTGATCCTGGCCCACGGCGCCGGTGCGCCGATGGACAGCGGGTTCATGGAAGAAATGGCGCAAAGGCTTGCGGCACTTGGGGTAGCGGTAGTGCGCTTCGAGTTTCCGTACATGGCCGAGCGCAGGGTTGGCGGCGGCAAGCGGCCGCCGAATCCGCAAAAGGTTTTGCTGGAATGCTGGCGCGAGGTGTACCGGCAGGTGCGACCTTTGGTCGCGGGCAAGCTTGCCGTGGGCGGCAAGTCCATGGGCGGGCGCATGGCCAGCCTGGTGGCTGACGAATTGGGCGCGGATGCGCTGGTGTGCCTGGGCTACCCGTTCTATGCGGTGGGCAAACCGGAGAAGCCACGGGTCGAGCACCTGGCCGATCTGAAGACGCCGACGTTGATCGTGCAGGGCGAGCGGGATGCGCTGGGCAATCGCGAGGCGGTGGCGGGGTATGTGTTGTCGCCGGCGATCGAGGTGTGCTGGCTAGTGGCGGGGGACCATGACCTGAAGCCGTTGAAGGCGTCGGGGTTCAGTCATGAGCAGCATATGCAGGCGGCCGCCGAAAAAGTAGCAGATTTCCTGGTTGGCAGATGATTTGTAGGAGCGGCCTTGTGTCGCGAAAGGGCTGCGAAGCAGCCCCAGGATCCAAGCTTCGCAACCGGAGTTGCTGGGGCCGCGTTGCGGCCCTTTCGCGACACAAGGCCGCTCCTACAACGAGCGTGCCGATAGCAATGCTTAGTCGCGGTACTCGCACAGGTAAGCGGTATCCACTGCCACTTTCAGCTGGAACTTGCTGTCGGCAGCCACGTTGAACTTGTCGCCAGCCTTGAAGGTTTCCCAGTTGTCGCTACCCGGCAGCTTCACGGTCAGCGCACCCGATACCACGTGCATGATCTCGCGCTTGGCGGTACCGAATTCGTACTCGCCCGGGGCCATGACGCCCACGGTGGCCGGGCCTTCTTCGCCCGCGAATGCGATCGACTTGACGGTGCCGTTGAAGTACTCGTTGACCTGGAACATGGGCGACTCCTGAATAGAGGGAGATGAAAAAAGGGCTGGCCAGTATGCCCAAGCCCATCCGCCCCGTCATCCGCTTTCAGGTGCCATTTGGAGGCAGGGTCGAAGGCAGTAACCGCGCCGTGTTGCGCGCATCTTCCAGGGCCCGGTGCTGCTGCCCGCAAAAGTGCATGCCGGCCAGTTGCAGGGCACCATTGAGCCCGGTGGGGCGCTGCAGGTGGCGGGCCTTGGCAAAGCGTTGCTTGAGGTTGATATGGGGCAGGCTGCGCAGCAGGCTGTCGAGCCCCTGCTGCTGCCATTCCTGATGCAACTGCTGGCGGTCGTAGTCGCCCCAACTGACCCAGCCCTGGAGCTGCCCGCGATAATGCCCGAGCCAGCGCTCGAAGCTCGCCCACACCTCGCGCAACGGCACGGCGCTGTCCACGTCGGCCTGGCTGATGTGGGTCAGCTCGCGGCAGAACGGGGTCAGCTGCGGCCGCCGCCGCGGCCGCACGAAGCGCTGGAAGTGGTCGACTTCGCGGCCTTCGCGGGTCACAAGGCTTGCGCCGATTTCAATGATTTCCATCTCTGTGACCGGCCACCCACCCTCGTCGGTGGTGGCTTCCAGGTCGATCACCAACCAATGGCCCATAGCAGGCTCCCTTGCAGATCCTGCTAGAGCGTAGCCAAACTCGGGGCATCCGGCACCCTATGGCATTTTGCCGTCTGCCTTGGCATAAAGAGCGGCATGAAGAGTGGCAAAGATCAGGCATCAGCAGTTGTGCCCTCCCCGGAAAACGCCTAGCTTAGGCGGACCCAGGCATGATCCGTTACGAGTGTCCGTCTTGACTCCAGCGCCCGGCCTCAAGGCCTTGTCCACCCTGATGCTGCTGGCCTTGTTCTGGCTGGCGGGGCCGGCATGGGCTGGTGCAGCGGTCGAGGTCAAGATCGGCGCGGCGCATTTCCCGCCTTACACGGTGCGCCCGGAACAGGGGGCCGACACCGGCCTGCTGCCGCAACTGATCGACGCGCTGAACCGCGCTCAGCAGCACTACCATTTTGTACTGGTGCCGACGTCCATCCAGCGGCGCTTTGGTGACTTCCAGCAAGGCCGCACCGACATGGCCATCTTCGAAAACCCGCAATGGGGCTGGCAAACGATTGCCCACCAGACCGTGGACATGGGCCTGGAAGACGCCGAAGTATTCGTTGCCCGCCAGGCCAACGGCCGTGACCCGCGTTACTTCGACGAGCTGCGCGGCAAGCGCCTGGCCCTTTTCAACGGCTATCACTATGCGTTCGCCGGCTTCAAGGCCGACCCGGACTACCTGCGCAAAACCTACAGCGCGACCCTGACCTACTCACACGACAGCAACCTGCTGATGGTGCAGGCAGGCCGTGCGGATATCGCCCTGGTCACCCGTTCCTACCTCAGCGACTTTCTGGCGCGCAACCCGGCCAGCCAGGCGCAGCTGGTGCCGTCGCAGCGTATCGACCAGGTCTATCACCACTACGCCTTGCTGCGCCCGGGCGCGCCGATTGGCGAGCAGTCGTTCGCCGAGCTGCTGCGGGGCCTGCGCGACAGCGGTGAGCTGGCGCGCATCTTCGCGCCCTATCGCATCACGGTCACGGCACCCAAGGAGTAAATTCCGGCGCGCCGGCCTCGTTCCCAGCAGTGAGCCTTTTCTTCATTTTAGTGAGTCGAGCCCATGCCCTTCGATGCCGCTTCGCAGCCACAATCACCGCCTCGCTGGCGCAGCCTCAGTGCCGAGGAGGGCGATAGCGTGTTGAGCTTGTCGCTTGAAGGCCGCCCGCTGATCCAGTTGCGGCTGGAGGCGGGTGCCACCCTGCATGTTCACCTTGAGCGCCTGTGCCCCGAGCGCCCCTATCAAGCCTTGTGGGCTGCCTGCTACTGGCTGTTGTCCCGCGACGCAGTCTGCCAGCGCCTGGCCTGGCACCTGCCCGAGGCGCTGCCGCAGGCGTTGGCCAGTGGCCTGCTGCTGATCGGTGACCGGCCGGGTGAGTACCTGTGCGAGCGGGCGCTGTTCTGGCAGTTGCCGCAGCCTTGGCTGGGCGAAGCGGCAGCTGCGGTGTACCCGCAGCAGATGCAGCTCGGCAACGGCAAGCGCCACCCGCGCCGCGCGCCCAAACCGCGTGGCGAAGTGTACCGGCGTTTCGATGCACGGCTGGGGAGCTGGGTGTCGCTGCGCACCCTGGAGATCGAGCACGATCTGGAGCGTTTCAACCGCTGGCAGAACAACCCGCGGGTAGAAGCGTTCTGGCAGGAGGGTGGCTCGCTTGCCCAGCACCATGAGTACCTGAGCAAGCTTGAAGCGGACCCGCATACGCTGACGCTGATCGGCTGCTTCGATGATGAGCCGTTCGCCTATTTCGAGGCGTATTGGGCCAAGGAAGACCGCATCGCGCCGTTCTATCCGGCCGACGACTACGACCGTGGCATTCACATGCTGGTGGGGGAGGAGAGCCATCGCGGTCCGCACAAGGTGGCCAGCTGGCTCTCGGCGCTGGTGCACTACCTGTTCCTGGATGACCCGCGTACCCAGCGGGTGGTGGCCGAGCCGCGCGCCGACAACGGCAAGATGATCGGCTACATGCAGGATCAGTGTTTCCATTGCGACAAGGAATTCGACTTCCCGCACAAGCGGGCGGCGCTGATGATTCTCGGGCGGGAGCGGTTTTTCGACCGCTGCAAACTGGCTTGAGGGCCTGGGGCCGCTTTGCGGCCCATCGCAGGCAAGCCAGCTCCCGCAGGGATGGCGCATGGCTTGAAGTTGATGCGGTCGATGTGGGAGCTGGCTTGCCGGCGATGGGCTGCGTAGCAGCCCCATGGACGCGAACCTGAAGACTCAAGCCTGCCGGTTGGCCGTCTTGCGGCAATGCACCAGGGCATCGCGAATCATGAAGTTGACCAGCGTCGGCGACACGCCCAACTCCTTGGCGATGTCCTTCTGCGGCACGCCATGCAGGCGGTACATCTCGAAGGCATAGCGGGTGCGCTGCGGTAGCTCGTTCAAGGCTTCGGCAATGTCGTCCAGTGCGGCAAGGTTGATGTGCGTGGCTTCGGGCGATGCGTTCTGGATGACCACGTTCAGGCCTTCCTCCTCGGTGCCGGAGTACTTCAGCTCCATCGCCTGCTTGCGGTAGTGGTCGATCGCCAGGTTGCGCACGATCTGGAACAGGTAGCTGAGCTGCGCCTTGAACGACGAGGTGATCTGCGGGGCGGCGCTGAGCCTGAAGAACGCATCCTGCACCACATCTTCGGCGCGTGAGCGGCAGCCGGTAATGCGTGCAGCGATCTTGACCAGGATGCTGCGGTTGTCGACGAAGGCCTGGAGTAATGGTGAATCGCACTTACTTGTGGATAGTTGTTCCGCCATGGAAATCACCTTGTCACAGAGGGGAAAGGACGCACCCGTTTTTGGGAAGCTTCCTACGACGTGCGACAAACTATTCAGAATGATAATGATTGTCAAATACGAAACGTAATTAGTATCTGTATCTTTCGGTTCTAAGGGCAGCCCTCTTAAGGCATGCCCCCACAACCCCCACAACCCCCAAAACCCCAACCCCCCGCTAATTTCTCCCCCCGCCCATCCGTTCCCCTGTGTACATCCCCGGCCGCCGACCCTGCCCGCCCCACGTCGCGGAGCAGCCGGCCGACCCCACCAGACACTGGCAGGAACACCCCATGACGGACGCCTTCGAACTCCCGCTCTCGCTGGTCCAGGCCCTGGCGCAACGCGCCGCGCAGACCCCGGACAAGATCGCCTTGCGCTTTCTGGCCGATGCTCCCGGCGAGCAGGCCATGCTCAGCTACCGGGACCTCGACCAGCGCGCGCGCACCATCGCCGCTGCGTTGCAGGCCCGTGCCAGCTTCGGCGACCGTGCGGTGCTGTTGTTCCCCAGCGGGCCGGACTACGTGGCGGCGTTCTTCGGTTGCCTGTACGCGGGCGTGATCGCGGTGCCGGCCTACCCGCCAGAATCCGCACGCCAGCACCACCAGGACCGCTTGCTGTCGATCATCGCCGACGCCGAACCGCGCCTGCTGCTGACCGTGGCGTCGCTGCACCACAGCCTGCAAGGGCTGCATGCCCTGGCGGCAGCCGATGGCCCCGAACTGCTGGCGGTGGATGGCCTGGACCCGGCACTGGCCGCCAGCTGGCGCGAGCCGGCGCTGAAGGGCGATGACATCGCCTTCCTGCAGTACACCTCGGGCTCCACCGCACTGCCCAAGGGCGTGCAGGTCAGCCACGGCAACCTGGTGGCCAACGAGCAACTGATCCGCTGTGGCTTCGGCATCGACCTCAACCCCGACGACGTGATCGTCAGTTGGCTGCCGCTGTACCACGACATGGGCCTGATCGGCGGGCTGCTGCAGCCGATCTTCAGCGGCGTGCCTTGCGTGCTGATGTCGCCGGGTTACTTCCTGGCCCGCCCGCTGCGCTGGTTGCAGGCCATCAGCGAGTACGGCGGCACCATCAGCGGTGGCCCCGACTTCGCCTATCGCCTGTGCAGCGAGCGGGTCAGCGAAGCGTCCCTGGCCGGCCTCGACCTGAGCCGCTGGCGTGTCGCCTACTCCGGCTCCGAGCCGATCCGCCAGGACAGCCTGGCGACCTTCGCCGACAAGTTCCAGGCCTGCGGCTTCGACCGGCAGAACTTCTTCGCCAGCTACGGCCTGGCCGAGGCGACCCTGTTCGTCAGCGGCAGCCGCCGTGGCCAGGGCATCGCCGCACTGGAACTGGACGCCGAAGCCTTCGCCGCCAACCGCGCCGAGCCCGGCAAGGGCAGTGTGCTGATGAGCTGCGGCTACCCCCAGCCAGGGCACGCGGTACGCGTCGTCGAACCGCAGCGTCTGCAGGTGCTGGGCGACAATCAGGTCGGCGAAATCTGGGCCGGTGGCCCGAGCATCGCCCTGGGTTACTGGCGCAACCCCGAAGCCAGCGCCCGCACTTTTGTCGAAATGGACGGCCAGACCTGGCTGCGTACCGGCGACCTTGGCTTCATGCGGGGCGGCGAAGTGTTCGTCACCGGGCGCCTGAAAGACATGTTGATCGTGCGCGGGCAGAACCTGTACCCGCAGGACCTGGAAAAAACCCTGGAGCGCGAAGTCGAGGTGCTGCGCAAAGGCCGGGTGGCGGTGTTCGCGGTCGAGCACCAGGGCGAGGAGGGCATCGGCGTTGCAGTGGAAATCAGCCGCAACGTGCAAAAGGCAATCAAGCCCCAGGAACTGATCAGGACGCTGCGCCAGGTCATCGCCGATGCGTGCCGCCAAGCCCCGGCCGTGGTCCTGCTGCTGAACCCCGGCGCACTGCCGAAAACCTCCAGCGGCAAGCTGCAGCGCTCGGCCTGCCGCCTGCGCATGGACGATGGCAGCCTGGACTGCTACGCGCGCTTCCCCGAGGTGAGCGAAGCGCGTGCGGGCGCGGCGGCGGGTGATGAACTGCAGGCACGCATCGCCGGCGTCTGGCGCGACATCCTCAAGGTAGGGTCGGTGACGGCAGACGACCACTTCCTGTTGCTGGGCGGCAACTCCATCGCCGCCACCCAGGCCACCGCACGCCTGGCCGATGAGCTGGGCATCAACCTGAGCCTGCGCACCTTGTTCGAAGCGCCGGTACTGGCCGATTACAGCAACGCCGTGGCCACCCTGCTCGCCGAAGGCGGTGCCCAGAACGCGGCAATCGCTACCTTGGAGCGCGCTCAGGCGTTGCCCCAGTCGCTGGCGCAAAACCGCCTGTGGTTACTCTGGCAGTTACAGCCGCAATCGGCGGCCTACAACATTCCGGCCGGCCTGCGTTTGCGTGGGGAGCTTGACCAAAGCGCACTGGAAGCCGCCTTCCAGGCATTGGTAGCGCGCCACGAATCCCTGCGCACCGTGTTCAGCGAAGACAACGGCCAGGCGCTGCAGCGCATCCTGGCGCATCAGCCCCTCGACGTGCAGCGCCTGGACCTGCAAGGCCTGGGTGGCGAAGCGGTTGCGGCCCGGCGCGAAGCCGAGGCCCGGTTGCCGTTCGACCTGACCCAGGGTCCGCTGCTGCGCGTCACCCTGGTACGCCTGGGCGATGAAGATCACCAGCTGTGGGTGACCCTGCACCACATCGTGGCCGACGGTTGGTCGCTGAATATTCTGCTCGACG
>NZ_JABMCW010000242.1:0-8773 GCF_013179705.1 Pseudomonas sp. CM25
CTTGTCGCGACCCAGGGCGGACATGTCGATGCCGTGAGTGTGGGAATCTTGCTGCATGGTCAACTCCATACGCTATCAATTCGTTTCAAAGGGCCGCCCGGCTCACGGGCGGCACGCTTGCAGGCTGGGTCAGCTGTCGAGCGCCTTGTACTTCTCGCGCAGGTGGTTACGTATCCACACGGCCGAGAGGTTGAGGGAGGCGATCACCATCACCAGCAACAGCGCAGTGGCGTATACCAGCGGCCGCGCGGCTTCGACGTTCGGGCTCTGGAAGCCGACGTCATAAATGTGGAAGCCCAGGTGCATGATCTTCTGGTCCAGGTGCAGGTACGGGTAGTTGCCATCCACTGGCAGCGACGGCGCCAGCTTCACCACACCCACCAGCATCAGCGGCGCCACTTCACCGGCGGCACGGGCCACGGCGAGGATCATGCCGGTCATCATGGCCGGGCTGGCCATGGGCAGGACGATTTTCCACAGGGTCTCGGCCTTGGTCGCGCCCAAGGCCAGCGAGCCTTCGCGCACGGTGCGCGGAATGCGTGCCAGGCCTTCTTCGGTGGCCACGATCACCACCGGCACTGCCAGCAGCGCCAGGGTCAACGATGCCCACAACAGGCCTGGTGTACCCAGGGTCGGCGCCGGCAGCGCTTCGGGGAAGAACAGCCGGTCGATCGAGCCACCCAGCACGTAGACGAAGAAGCCCAGGCCGAACACACCGTAGACGATCGCCGGAACGCCAGCCAGGTTGTTCACCGCGATGCGGATCAGCCGGGTCACCGGCCCTTGCCTTGCGTATTCGCGCAGGTAGACGGCAGCCAGGACACCGAACGGGGTCACGATCACCGCCATGATCAGGGTCATCATCACGGTACCGAAGATGGCCGGGAAGATACCGCCCTCGGTATTGGCTTCACGCGGGTCGTCGCTGAGGAACTCCCAGACTTTGGCAAAGTAGGTGCCCAGCTTGGTGAACGCGGACATGCCGTTGGGCTGGATCGCGTGCACCACCTTGCTGAGGTTGATTTCCACTTCACGGCCGTTGCCATCGCGGGCCACCAGGCTGTCCCGAGCAAAGGCCTGGTGCAGGCCGCTGAGGCGGTCTTCGATGGCCTTGTAGCGGCTGTTCAGCTCGGCCCGGTCGGCGTCCATGTCGGCCTGGGCGGCGGCGTCCAGCTTGCCGGCCAGCTCCAGCTTGCGGGCTTGCAGGCGCAGGCGCTCGAGGCCATGGTTGATGGCGCCGATGTCCTTCTTCTCCAGCTGCTGCAGCTCACCGTTGAGCTGGCTGGCACGCTTGAGGCGGGCCTGCAGTTCGCTCCAGGCGGCCGGGCCCTCTGCGACCACACGGCCCTGTTCCTTGACGCTGACCAGATAGCCATAGAAGTTGCCCCACTCGCGGCGCTCCAGGGCGATCAGATCGGTCGGGTACTTTTCGTCGACCAGCCAGTCGCCAACCACCCAGGTGAAGTCGCTGCCATTGAGGTCGCGGTTACCCACCTTGATCAGCTCGCGGGTCATGAACTCCGGGCCCTGGTCAGGTACCGGCAGGCCGGCCCCTTTCAGGCGCGCACGGGGTACGTCTTCCTTTTGCACCACTTCGCCGACGACGACGTGGTCAGCCTGGCCGGGCACCTTGTAGGTGGCCTGGACAAGATCGGCCGGCCAGAAGTGGCCCAGGCCGCGGACGGCGATCACCGCCAGCAGGCCGACGGTCATGATCACCGCCATGGCCACCGCGCCGCCGCTCATCCAGACGCCTGGGGCGCCGCTCTTGAACCAGCCTTTGAGGGAATCCTTTTTCACGGATCGCTACCTTTCTATCAAAGCGACGAGTATTTCTTGCGCAGACGCTGGCGAATCAGCTCGGCCAAGGTGTTCATGACGAAGGTGAACATCAGCAGCACCAGGGCGGCCAGGAACAGCACGCGATAGTGGCTGCCGCCGACTTCCGATTCGGGCATTTCCACGGCCACGTTGGCGGCCAGGGTGCGCATGCCCTCGAACAGGTTCATCTCCATCACCGGGGTATTGCCGGTGGCCATCAGCACGATCATGGTCTCGCCCACCGCACGGCCCATGCCGATCATCAGCGCCGAGAAGATGCCCGGGCTGGCAGTGAGGATGACCACGCGGGTCAGGGTCTGCCAAGGCGTTGCCCCCAGCGCCAGCGAACCGAGAGTAAGGCTGCGCGGCACGCTGAACACGGCGTCTTCGGCAATCGAGTAGATGTTGGGGATGACCGCGAAACCCATGGCGATACCCACGACCAGGGCGTTGCGTTGGTCATAGGTGATCCCCAGGTCGTTGGTAATCCACAAGCGCATGTCGCCGCCGAAGAACCAGCTTTCCATGTGCGGGCTCATGGTCAGCGCGAACCAGCCGGTGAACAGGATGACCGGGATCAGGATCGCCGCTTCCCAGCCATCCGGCACCCGCAGGCGGATCGACTCGGGCAGGCGGCTCCAGGTGAAGCCGGCCAGCAGGATGCCGAGCGGCATCAGCAGGAACAGGCTGAACACACCTGGCAGGTGGCCCTCAAGGTACGGGGCCAGGAACAGGCCGGCGAAGAAGCCGAGGATCACCGTTGGCATCGCTTCCATCAGCTCGATCACCGGCTTGACCTTGCGGCGCATGCCGGGGGCCATGAAGTAGGCGGTGTAGATGGCCGCGGCAATGGCCAGCGGCGCAGCCAGGATCATTGCGTAGAACGCGGCCTTCAGGGTGCCGAAGGTCAGCGGCGACAGGCTGAGCTTGGGTTCGAAGTCGGTGTTCGAGGCGGTCGATTGCCAGACGTACTTGGGCTCGTCGTAGTTCTCGTACCAGACCTTGCCCCACAGCGCGCTGAAGGATACTTCAGGGTGCGGGTTGCGCAGGCTCAAGGGCAGCAGCTTGCCGCCTTGCTCGATGATGATGCGGTTGGCCCGCGGCGACAGGGCCAGGATGCCCGGGCCATCGGCCACCGGCTCGACCAGCAGGGTGCGGTGTGCGGTGCTGTGGAACACGCCCAGATTGCCCTCGGCGTCCAGGGCGATGAAGCCCTTGCGGCGCTCTTCGGCATCAATCTGCACAATCGGTGCCTTGTCCATCTGGAAGGTGCGGATCTGCTTGAAACGCGACTCGCCGTCCGGATCACGGGCCATGAACCATTGGGCCAGGCCACCTTTGGAGTCGCCGATGATCAGTGAGATGCCGCCCACCAGCTGAGCCGTGGCGGTGATTTCGGTGTCAGCGCTTTCAGACAACTTGTAGCGGCCATTGAGGCTCTTGTCGCGCAGGCTGAACACGTCCGCGGTAGCGCGGCCGTTGATTACGTACAGCCACTGCTGGCGCGGGTCGATGAAGATGTTCTTCACCGCTTCGGTCATCTGCGGCAAGACGATGCGGTTCTGCTCGGTGGTGACCTCTCCGGTCATCATGTTTTCCGTGCGGGTCAGCTCCATCACCTGCAAGTGCGCGCCGGTGGAGCCGGCCAGCAGCAGGGTGTCATTGTTGACGTTGACGGTGACGTGCTCCAGCCCACGGCCCTGCTCGTCGAGCACGAACGGCTGCTCGCCGTAGGGGTAATCGATGCCGGGAGTGATGGTTTTCTTGTTGTCCGGGTAGGTGATCTTGTAGGTGTGGTGGAACACCAGCGCCTGACCATTGGACAAGCCCAGCACCACCAGCGGGCTGCCCGGCACATCGGTACTGATCGATGTAACCTGGGTATCTGCCGGTACCGCCAAATCGACACGCTTGAGCTCGCTACCGGTCTTGGTGTCGAAAAACAATGCCTGGCCCTTGTCCGAAACGCGCATGCCCACCAGGTTCTGCTCTTCAAGCGCGATCATCAGCGGCTTGCCGGCATCCTGCTGCAGCCAGGTCGGCTCCAGGGCCTTCTTGCTGGTCAGCTCGGCGCCCTGGAACAGTGGCAGCACAACGTAGGCCAGGTAGAAGAAGATCAGGGTGATTGCCGCCAACACGGCAAGCCCGCCCACCAGTACGTACCAGCGGGTCAGGCGATCCTTCAGTGCGCGCATGCGGCGCTTGCGTTGCAACTCGGGCGTATTGAAATCAATGCGCACGGGCTGGGAGTTTTGAGTCATGGTGGAGTTGGCCAGATCATTCATGCGCACACCCTAGCGGTCCCGTGTGACAAAAACATTACAAAGTGGTGACGCACGAAAGCCCGCCGCTCAGGATACCTGGGCGTCGGACTGGAAATTCGTGGACGAGGCCGGGCAGCTGCGCCGGCCTCCTCCTCAGTTACTTACTTCTTTGCGACGTTACCGGCGTGGGACAGGCCCAGGTCAGCCAGGGTCTTGTCGACCACTTTGGCCGGGAGTGGAATGTAGCCATCCTTGACCACGACCTGCTGGCCAGCTTGCGACAGCACCAGCTTGACGAACTCGGCTTCCAGCGGGGCCAGAGGCTTGTTCGGGGCCTTGTTGACGTACACGTACAGGAAGCGCGACAGCGGGTAGCTGCCGTTCAGGGCGTTGGCTTCGTTGTCTTCAACGAACTCGCCGCCTTCTTTCTTGGCCAGGGCTACGGTCTTGACGCTGGCGGTCTTGTAGCCGATACCCGAGTAGCCGATGCCGTTCAGCGACGAGCTGATCGACTGCACCACCGAAGCCGAGCCAGGCTGTTCGTTGACGTTAGGCTTGAAGTCGCCTTTGCACAGGGCTTCTTCCTTGAAGTAGCCGTAGGTGCCCGATACCGAGTTGCGGCCGAACAACTGGATAGGCTTGTTGGCCAGATCGCCGGTCACACCGACGTCGCCCCAGGTCTTCATCTCGGCCTTGCCACCGCACAGGCGGGTGGAGGAGAAGATGGCGTCGACCTGGGCCATGGTCAGGCCCTTGATCGGGTTGTCCTTGTGCACGAACACGGCCAGGGCGTCGACGGCGACCGGGATGGCGGTCGGCTTGTAGCCGTACTTCTGCTCGAAGGCCTGCAGCTCGACATCCTTCATCTTGCGGCTCATCGGGCCGATGTTGGCGGTGCCTTCAGTCAGCGCGGGTGGCGCGGTGGAGGAGCCAGCCGCCTGGATCTGGATGTTTACGTTCGGATATTCCTTCTTGTACGCCTCGGCCCACAGCGTCATCAGGTTCGCCAGGGTGTCGGAGCCTACGCTGGAGAGGTTGCCCGAAACACCGGTGGTCTTGGTGTAGGTCGGGATCGACGGATCGACGGCGGCTACCGCGTTGGCGGTAGCTACGCCCGCGGCGGCGAAGGTAAGGGCCGCCATCAAACGCTTCAGTTTCATGCCTTGCTCCTAGCAGGAATATTGGGGTGTTGGATGGAACGGGCCCAAGTATCGGCAGGCCGCATGAATACGATATGACCTAATTGTGACAAATGGATGAAAGGCCATCACCGAATTCAGTTCTGGCCTATTCCAAGCAGATCAGCGCTTATTGGCGAGCAGGTACAGGCCGACAGCCAGGCCAACCGCACACAAGCCTGCTACATAGTAGGCCGGCGCCATCGGGCTCACCTTCAGCAGCGCCGTCACCACCATCGGCGTCAGCCCGCCAAAGATGGCGTAGGCCACGTTGTACGAGAACGAAAGCCCGCTGAAGCGCACCGCCGCCGGGAACGCCTTGACCATCACGTAGGGCACCGCGCCGATCACGCCCACGCACAGGCCGGTCACCGCATACAGCGGGAACAACAGGTCGGGCCGGGTCGGCAGGCTGTGGTAGAAGCTCCATGAGCTGACCAGCAGCAGCAGGCTGCCGATCACGAACACTCGCCCCGCGCCAAAGCGGTCGGCCAGGCTGCCGGCGCCGATGCAGCCGACGCTGAGCAGCACGATGGCCAGGCTGTTGGCCTTGAGCGAGTCGGTGGGACTGATGTGGTAGAAGCTCTGCAGCAACGCCGGGGTCATCAGGATGACCACCACGATGCCGGCCGACAGCATCCAGGTCAGCAGCATCGACAGGATGATCGGTCCACGGTGGTCACGCAGCACGGCGCGCAAAGGCAGCTCTTCGGCCAGCGCCTTGCGCTGCTGCATCTCGGCGAACACCGGGGTCTCATGCAGCCAGCGGCGCAAGTACACCGAGAACAGGCCGAACACCCCACCGAGCAGGAACGGGATGCGCCAGGCGTAATCGGCCACCTCTTCCACGCTGTAGACGCTGTTGATCAGGGTCGCCACCAGCGAACCGAGCAGGATGCCTGCAGTCAGGCCGGCCGTGAGGGTGCCGCACGCGTAGCCGGTATTGCGCGCCGGTACGTGTTCGGACACGAACACCCAGGCGCCCGGCACCTCGCCACCAATCGCAGCACCCTGGATAACCCGCATCAGCAGCAACAGGATCGGCGCCCACATGCCGATCTGCGCATAGGTGGGCAGCAGGCCCATGATCAACGTCGGCAGGGCCATCATGAAGATGCTCAGGGTAAACATCTTCTTGCGCCCGAGCAGGTCACCGAAGTGCGCCATGATGATGCCGCCCAGCGGCCGCGCCAGGTAGCCGGCGGCAAAGATGCCGAAGGTTTGCATCAGGCGCAGCCATTCCGGCATGTCCGCCGGGAAGAACAACTTGCCGACCACGGTGGCGAAGAACACGAAGATGATGAAGTCGTAGAACTCCAGCGCGCCACCCAGGGCGGACAGCGAGAGGGTCTTGTAGTCACTGCGGGTCAGCGGCCGCGAGGGCTGCTCGATACTGCTCGGCACGGAAGTCATCGCTCGTTGTTCTCTTGGTAGGGCATGCAGGCCGCTTGGCACGCGGCTTCTGGATTGGTAGTGCCGCGAAGATAGCAAATTGCCGAGCCGCGCCGAAAGCGATACAAAAACCAGACAGATATTCATGAATGCGCGGTCGTCGCTGGCCGTTATGCTCTATATACTGGCAATTCGTAGGAAAAGGTTGTTGCTAGTGTGGGATGTTGTGCGAAAACGCCGGTCTTTATGTCAGGCGGTTTCGCAGAGTCTCCCTACGGCCGCCAAGTGAAACGAAATCGGCGTAGTATGTTTCAAGCTGAATCGTTTACCCGGCCTTTGCGCCACACCAACGAAAAGCGTCACGGGTCAGAGGCCCCATCGCATGATTGAGCTCGAACAAGAAGATCCAATCCCGCAAGGCGACCTGGCCTTGCAGATCACCGCACTCCCACGTGAAACCAACGGCTTTGGCGATATCTTCGGCGGCTGGCTGGTTGCCCAGATGGACCTCGCCGGCACTGCCATGGCCAGTCGTGTGGCTGGAGGCCGCGTGGCCACCGTGGCCATCGACCGCATGGCCTTCCTGGTACCGGTCGCCGTGGGCGCGCAGCTGTCGTTCTATACCCAGACCCTGGAAATCGGCCGCAGCTCGATCCAGATGATGGTCGAAGTGTGGAGTGACGACCCGCTGTCCAGCGAATGGCGCAAGGTGACCGAAGCGGTATTCGTGTTCGTTGCCATCGACGGCAGTGGCCGTACCCGCTCCGTGCCTCGTCGCTGAGCCACGCCGGCGGTAAACTCATTGCATGTGCCCGGGTCCAAGGCCCACTGGCAATCAATGAGAAGAACGCAATGGCTACTTTCAAGGTCGATACCGAGCAACATGGCGGACTCAACTGCTGGCGTATCAGCAGCGACCGCGCCGAACTCCTGATCGCCCAGCAGGGTGCGCAGATCCTCAGCTACCAGCGGGTGGGCGAACCACCACTGCTGTGGCTGAGCGACCAGGCCATCTTCGACAAGGGCAAGTCGGTACGCGCTGGCGTGCCAGTGTGCTGGCCGTGGTTCGGCAATCTGCAGCGCAACCCCGAGGCCGTACAGGCCATGTACCGAGGCGAGCAGGCACCTGCTCATGGGCTTGCACGCACCCGTGACTGGCTGTTGCTGGGCGTCGAGGAAGCGGCTGACGGCCTGCGCATCGAATTTGAACTGCCCGACGCGCAGGGTGACTTGCCAGGCTGGCCTCACGATGTCGAGCTGAAGCTGGCCGTGGTCCTGGGTGATGACCTGAAACTGAGCCTGACCAGCCGCAACATGGGCAATACTCCCGTGACCATCAGCCAGGCCCTGCATAGCTACTTCGCGGTCAGCGACGTACGCCAGGCGCGGGTCGAAGGGGTCGAGGGGCTGAGCTATATCGAGACCCTTGCCGACTGGCAACAGCGCCAGCAGCAGGCGGCATTGACGTTTTCCGGGGAGACAGACCGGATCTACCTCGCTACCCCGCAAACACTGAGCATTGTCGATCCGCACTGGAACCGGCGGATTACCCTGACCAGTAGCGGGTCGCGCTCGGCGGTGATCTGGAACCCGTGGACCGAGCGGGCCAGGGAACTGCCGGACATGGCTGATGATGGCTGGCAGCGGATGCTGTGCATCGAGACCGCGAATGTGTGGGACGACCTGGTGGACTTGAAGCCCGGGGCCAGCCACTCGCTGGGGGTAAAGATTGGCTGTGAAATGATCTGAGAGGTGTGTTGCCAGCTCGGGCCTCATCGCCGGCAAGCCAGCTCCCACAAGCTGTGGGAGCTGGCTTGCCGGCGATAAGGCCGGTACTGGCAATCAGAGGTCGGCGTCCTCCACCACCCTCACTTTCCCCGCATCCAGCGCATACGCCGCATCGGCCAGGTCATTGCTGACCTGCTCCACCTTCAGCTTGCCGCTGACCCACAGCGGGGTGTAGATATCGTCAATCCTCAGCCCTTTCGGGTAACGCACCAGCACCAGCTGGTTCGGTGGCGGTGGCGGTACGTGAATGCACGCGCCCGGGTACGGCACCAGGAAAAACAGCGTGCTGTTGCCCTTGGCATCGCTCTCCAGCGGCACCGGGTAGCCGCC
>NZ_JABMCW010000243.1:0-8762 GCF_013179705.1 Pseudomonas sp. CM25
TATGTCGAACTGCCAGCCACGCGCCAGCAACAAACGCTGGGTTTGCGCCTGCTGGCGGATCAGGCGCTGCTGCACGTCATTCATGTGCCGGGCATAGGTACCATCGGCCAGGATGGTGTTGACGAAGCGCTCGCAAAACGCCGGGACGGCCACGCAGGTCAGCAGCTTCAAGCGTGTCAGCGGCTCGATCAGGGCCGCCGGGCAGGCGATGTAGCCCACCCGCAATGATGCCGACAGGCACTTGGAGAAGCTGCCGATGTAGATGACCCGTTCCAGGTTGTCCAGTTCCGCCAGGGTCTGGCGAACGCCGGGGCTGAAGTCGCCGTACACATCATCTTCAACCACGTGGAAGTCGTGCTCCACCGCCAGGCGCAACACGCTGAAGGCATTGTGCGGGGTGATATTGCCGCCGGTCGGGTTGTGGAAGGTGCTGTTGCAGAAGAACGCCTTGACCTTGTGCGTGGCCAGGTGCTTTTTCATCTCATCCACGTCCGGACCATCCTGGTTGCGCCGCACCCCGACCACGTGGCCACCGGCCAGCTGGACCAGCTTGATCAGGTTGCCATTGCCAGGCTCGTCGACGAACACATGGTCGCCTGGCGTGATCAGCAGCCGTGCGACCAGGTCCAGTGCCTGCGTGGCGCCCAGCGTGGTCAGCAGCTGGTGCGGCCGCGCGTCGATACGGGTCAGGCGTGCGAGGTGCACGCACAGCTGGTTGCGCATGGGCAGGTAGCCCTGGATGTCGCCGTATTCAGCCAGCGAGCTCTGCTCCAGGCGCGCCGTGCGCCGGATCGCCTTGGCCAGCAGTTCGGTGTCTCGCCAGGCGGGTGGCAGCCAGCCGCTGCCCAGCTTGGTGTAGTGCTGGCCACCCTGCAGCAGCTTGAACAGCGGGTCGCCAGCCATGCCGCTGGGGGCATCCACCGGCCCGTGCTGCCGTGGGTGGCTGGCCACGAAGTAGCCACGGCCAGGGACGGACGTCAGCAACCCTTCGCCGACCAACCGGGCGTAGCCAGACACAACATCGTGATAGCTGCAGCCGATCGCTGCGGTCAGCTTGCGAATGGACGGCATACGCTGCCCGGGCAGCCATTCGCCGGCGTCGAGGCGTTGTTTCAACTGCTCATGAAGGCTGGGCGTAGGCATGGCGAGTCCGCGACTGTTAGAAAAACCAGCCTAACAGTTAAGCCAAAACCTCGTCGACTGTTCGAGCTAGCCCGCGCGGCTGATGCGACCATGCGCCCGTAGGCACTTTTTCGCGATGCCAAAACCCTTCGAACCACCGTGAGCACACGCCATGACCAGCACCCTACCGCGGCGCACCTACCTGTATTTCACCGCGCAGTCGATCAACCTGACCACGGCCGTCATGTCCGTCACCATGGCCGCGATCGTCGGGGCAGCGCTGGCGCCCGCTGCCACCTGGTCCACGGTGCCTTACGGCTTCCAGTTCCTGTGCCTGATGCTGGCGACGTACCCGGTGTCCCGGCTGATGGGCCGCATTGGCCGAAAAAAGGCATTCATGCTGGGTTCGATACCGCTGGCGCTGTCGGGCGTCAGCGGGTACCTGGCAGTGCAATACCAGCACTTTCCGACCTTGGTCCTCAGCCATTCAGCGCTGGGTGTCTATATCGCGTTTGCCAACTTCAACCGTTTCGCGGCGACCGATAACCTGCCCCAGAGCCTGAAACCCAGGGCGCTTTCGCTGGTGGTGGCCGGCGGGGTGATCGCTGCCGTGGTCGGGCCGGCGCTGACCGAGTGGCTGCGCGAGGTAGGCGGGTATCCGCTGTTTTCGCTGTGTTACGCCGCCTTTGTCGGCTTGGCGGTAATGGCCTTGCTGATTGCGGCCTGCCTGCCTGGCGATACTGCGACGGCGAGCCAGCAGCGCACGGTAAACACGACGGACGCGGCCGCGCAGAGGCTTAGCCCGGTCGTAGCCGTGGCCATGGCGGTTGCCGCGCTGGGGTATGGAATCATGAATTTGTTGATGATCCAGGCCTCGATGCACATGAAACACATGCATGAAGACTTTTCCGATGTGCGCCTGGCCATCCAGTGGCACGTGATTGCCATGTTTGCCCCGTCGTTCTTCACCGGCGCCATCATCCAGCGCCTTGGCATCAGGACTACCATCTGCGCTGGCCTGGGGCTGTTGATCGCCTGTACGGCCATGAACATGTGGTCGCACAGCTACGCGATGATGACGTTGTCGTTGATAGCCCTTGGCCTGGGCTGGAACCTGACCTATGTGGGCGGCGGGGCCTTGCTGGCGCAAGCGCTGCAGAACAGCCCGGCAGCCATGCAGATGCAGGGCAAGAACGACCTGGCGATTGCGGTACTCGCGACGGTTGGCGCGTTCAGCCCGTCGCTGCTGCTGGGTACGGTCGGCTGGGACGGCACCAACGCCATTTGCATGGCCCTGTGCATCGTGCTGCTGGTGGCAACCGCCGGGTTGCTGCAGCGCAAGGTATCAGGGCCTGCCGCGGCCAACTAGCGGGCCAGGCCTCGCCTGTTCACGCTAGGCGCGTGGCGATCGGCTCAGGCGCCGTGGCACTTCTTGAATTTCTTCTCGCTGCCGCACGGGCACGGGTCGTTCCGGCCAACGTCCTTCAGGGCGTTGCGTACCGGCTCCTGGTGGCCGTGGTTGCAGTGCGGGCCGTGTACATGGCCATGATCCTGGTGGTGATCATGGTCGTGATCGTGGTTGCAGTCAGGGCCATGGACGTGAGGTTGCTGGGACATTGCAGGGTTACTCCGGGTTGAGATCGCCGGGGATTATCTCACCACTGCGCGACAAGTGCAGGTCCCGATGCACGATCAACCCGGTCGCCAGCTCGCCCTGCAGGGTGTAATGCAGCGGTTGCCCGCTTTTGAGCAGCTTGGCCAGGGGTTTGAGCTGCCGCCACAGGTTGGTCCGAGCGGTGATCTTGAAGGTGCGCCGGGCGTGCCCGCCCACGCTGCGCCAGATGCTGGCTTCATCCTCCACCAGCAGCAGGTCGTTGAGGCGTATCGCGTAGGCCAGGTTGCGGATGAACAGGCGGCTGTCGTTGGGGTTGTCGACCCTCAGGTGCAACACGAACTCCTGCTCCAGCAACCTCGCCTTGACCGTTTCCACCTCGACCAGGTGCACCTCGGGCTCGCGCCAGTCGTCGCCCCCCCAGCTGACACACCCCGCCAGCAGCGCCAGCCAGGCGATCAGCGTAGCCAGCAGCAGCGACCGGGCGCGGGCGATCATGCTCAGCTACCCACGTAACTGGCGCAGCATTTCTTGAACTTCTGCCCGCTGGCGCAGGGGCAAGGGTCGTTGCGCCCCGCCTTCAGGCCGACTGTTGGGTCAATGAAGTACCAGCGCCCATCATGCTGGACGAACGCCGAGCGTTCGCGGTGCTGATGGTCGCCGTCCTGATCGTGCCAGCGTGCGCTGAAGGTGACAAAGCCATGCTCCGGCTGGCCGCCCAGCACTTCTGCCTTTTCCACCTCCAGGCCCAGCCAGGTGCTCTGGGCGCTCCAGGCAGCCATGGCGGCACGGTCAAGACCGGCTTGCTGGGCCGGCAGGGTGGTGGCCACCAGGTAGTCCATCAGGCCCAGCACATAAGCACTGTAGCGTGAGCGCATCAATGCCTGGGCATCCGGTGCCGGGGTGCCGGCATGGTAGTGCCCGCAGCAGGCATCGAGCAGGTTGCCACTGCCACAAGGGCAGACCGAGACACTCATCATCACCACCAGTACTTGCCGAAGTTTTCAGGGTTGGCCCAGAACCTGGCGTTCAGCCAGTCGGGGACCTGTTTGTAATCATGTAGATCATAGGTGAACAGGCTCAGCACCTGCTGGTCACGGCGAAATTTCTCGCTGGCCGACAGCGCCAGGGCGAAGAAGTCGGTGTCCTGCCAGCCGCAGGCACCCAGGTCGGCCAGCACCGCGACACGGCTGGCATTGAGGTTGCGGATGCCGCCGAGCAGTTCCAGGCCGGCGCGCTTGGGCAGGTGCTCCAGGCAGTCGACCAGCACCGCCAGGTCGAAACGCTGGGCTGCCAGTTCGGCTGGCAGCGGGCCCGGTGCAGCGCTGGCGATGGTCACCTGTGGGTGCGCCTGGGCAAAGGCGTCCAGGGCTGGAAAGCGCGTGCCGACCAGCAGCAGGCGTTGCGGGGTGAAACGCTCTAGCAGGGCTGCCAGGGCCTGCTGCGGGGTGCGTTGGGAAAAACCGTCGGTCATTGCCAATCCTCGTTCAAGTTGTCCAAGACTAGCGGTCCGGCGCGCGCGGGCAAAGCGGCATGTGACCGTGTCGTGGCTTATTGGTGGCAGGGTTGGAGTGCGCGGTCTTTACTCCCAGAGATCGGCCTTATGCCGATTCCCCCTAGGAGAAGCAATGAAATGAGCATAGTACGCACAGCGTTACCCCTGGTACTGCTGACCAGTGTGTTGACTGGTTGTGCAGGTTTGCAAAAAACCGACTGGCCTAAATGTGCCGCCGTCGGGGGTGTAGGCGGCGCCGCCCTGGGTGCCATCGAGAGTTCCAGCTGGGCTGGCTGGGGCGCGTTGCTGGGCGGTGGCCTGGCGGCGGGCTACTGCTGGGCTCACGGTGATGGCGACGAGGATGGCGATGGCGTTCCGGACAGCCGCGACAAGTGCCCCGGCACCCCGCGCGGCGTGCAGGTCGATGCCAATGGCTGCCCACCAGAGCCGGCCCCGGTGGTTGAGGAAGTGGTGGTGCAGAAAGAAGAAGTCATCGTCATCCGCGATGTGCACTTCGAGTTCGACTCTGCGCGCCTGACCGCCCGTGACAAGGAGCGCCTCAATACCATTGCCACGCGCCTGAAACAGGAAGCGCCTTCTGCCCGCCTGAGTGTCAGCGGCCATACCGACAGCGTCGGCTCCGACAGCTACAACCAGAAACTGTCCGAGCGCCGTGCCCACTCGGTGACCGACTACCTGGTCGAGAGCGGTGTACCGCGCAGCAGCTTCGTTTCGGTGGTAGGTGCCGGTGAAACCCAGCCAGTGGCGGACAATGCCACGGCCGAAGGGCGCTCCATGAACCGTCGTACCGAGATCAAGATCCAGCGCTGAAGGTTTGCGCTCTGCAGTCTGTGTGATACCGAGCGCCGCCCAGGCGGCGCTCGGTATCCCGGGCGATGGAAGGGTAATGGGGGCAGCCCCCCAGCCTGGCTTTCAAAACGGTAGGGAGAACGCCATGAAGTTCATCCTGGGACTGGGCAAGGTCCTGACGGTCGCTTTCTGGGGAGTGCTGCTGTTCAACCAGCTGGTGCCGCAACCGTTGCCCTTCAATCTGCTGATCAATGCCACGGGCATCGTGTTGCTGGGGCTGCACCTGCTGGAAGTGCTGTTTTTCAATGGCAGCCTGCGAGGGCGCAGCCACCGCTGGTTCGACCGGCTGCAGATAGTGTTGACGGGGATTTTTCATGTGATGTCCATTCCCCGGGTGCGGAAGGTGCGGCGGGATGGTTGAGGGGAAGCGGCGGCGCTCGATCTCACAGGCGCTGAATGTGCTGCGGCTGGCCCAACTGTCACACCATCCCCCGCGAGCTGGCCACCGCCACCACGGCAATCCCCAGCAGCAGGTTAACCCCCACCATCCGCCGAATCCGTCCCAGCACCGCTGCACCCGCCGCCCAGTCCTCGGCCTGGACAGCCGCCTTCAGTTCCGGCAGCAGCAACGCCTGCACGCGCAAGAACAGGGCAAACATGGCAATTCCCCCGCCAATCATCACCTGTACATACTTCGGCGCAGTCTCGAAACCGCTGAAACGCATGTGCAACATGCCGATACCACTTATCGCCAAGATCGCCACCGCCAGCCAGACCCAGCCGAAGAAGCGTCGGAAAACTTCCACCCACAGACGCAGCCGCGCAGGGCCCTCAAGGGCTGCAACCGTTGCCGGGCGCAGCACCAGCCAGGCGAAGAACATGCCGCCGACCCACACCAGGGCGGCCAGAACATGCAGTGTGTAGGGCAGGGCAAAGGCAAGCATCAGGATCTCCATGCGGCACAAAGGGCAATAGCGGGGTATGATAGCCGCCCCATGCGAAACACTGAAAATATATCCAGCCCTCCGGGCGCCTGCAGACCATGATCAGCACCGAACTCAAAGCCACCATCCAGGGCGCCTACTCGCGTTTTCTCGAAGCCAAGAGCCTCAAGCCGCGCTATGGCCAGCGCCTGATGATCGCCGAAGTGGCCAAAGTGCTCGGCGACATTGCCTGCGACGATGAAGGCCGCCGTGCCGGCGAGCCCGCCGTGGTGGCAGTGGAGGCGGGCACCGGTACCGGCAAGACGGTGGCCTACAGCCTGGCCGCCATTCCGGCCGCCAAGGCTGCCGGCAAGCGCCTGGTCATCGCCACTGCCACCGTCGCCCTGCAGGAGCAGATCGTCTTCAAGGACCTGCCCGACCTGATGCGCAACAGCGGGCTCAATTTCAGCTTCGCCCTGGCCAAGGGCCGTGGCCGTTACCTGTGCCTGTCCAAACTCGACATCCTGCTGCAGGAGGGCCACGCCCAGTCGGCCACCGCGCAGCTGTTCGAGGAAGAAGGCTTCCACATCGAAGTCGACGAGCGCAGCCAGAAGCTGTTCAACAGCATGATCGAGAAGCTCGCCGGCAACCGCTGGGACGGTGACCGTGACAGCTGGCCCGAGGCCCTGGAAGACCAGGACTGGGCACGCCTGACCACCGACCACAGCCAGTGCACCGGCCGCCACTGCCCGAACTTCCAGCAGTGCGTGTTCTACAAGGCCCGCGAGGGCATGGGCAAGGTCGACGTTATTGTCACCAACCACGACATGGTCCTGGCCGACCTGGCGCTGGGCGGCGGGGCGGTACTGCCCGACCCGCGCGACACCATGTACGTGTTCGACGAAGGCCATCACCTGCCAGACAAGGCGATCGGCCATTTCGCTCATTATTCGCGCTTGCGTTCCACTGCCGACTGGCTGGAGCAGACCGCCAAGAACCTCACCAAGCTGCTGGCCCAGCACCCGCTGCCAGGCGACCTGGGCAAGTACATCGAGCAGGTGCCCGAACTGGCGCGTGAAGTGCGCACCCAGCAGCAGTTCATGTTCACCCTGTGCGAGCAGGTTGCCGACTTCCGCCCCACCGAGGACACCGAGGGCCGCGAGCGCCCGCGCTACCGCTTCGAGGGTGGCGTGGTGCCGGAGCAGATCCGCGAAGTGGGCATCGAGTTGAAAAAGGGCTTTGCCCGCCTCAACGACCTGTTCACCCGCCTGGCCGACCTGCTCAAGGAAGGCATGGATGGCGAGGTAAGCATTGGTATCGCCAGCCATCAGGCCGAGGAATGGTACCCGCTGTTCGGTAGCCTGGTCACCCGTGCCCAAGGCAACTGGGAGCTGTGGACGGCCTTTACCGCCGAAGACCCGGAGGACAGCCCGCCCATGGCCCGCTGGCTGACCCTGGCCGAAAGCGGTGCGCTGTTCGACATCGAGGTCAACGCCAGCCCTATCCTCGCCGCCGAAATGCTCCGCCGCAGCTTGTGGAGCGTTGCCCACGGTGCGCTGGTGACGTCGGCGACATTGACCGCGCTGGGCAAGTTCGACAGGTTCCGCATGCGTTCGGGCCTGCCCCGCGATGCGGTCACCTGCGTGGTGCCCAGCCCGTTCGTGCATGGCGATGCCGGTGTGCTGCGGGTCCCCGACCTGCAGGCCGACCCCCGCGACGCGGCGGCACATACTGCGGCGATCATCCGCGAGCTGCCAAATATCGTCGAAGGTGCCCGCGGCGCGCTTGTGCTGTTCTCTTCGCGCAAGCAGATGCAGGAAGTGTTCGACGGCCTGGACCGTGACTGGCGCAAGCTGGTGCTTATCCAGGGCAACCTGTCCAAGCAGGAAACCCTGAACAAGCACAAGGCGCGGGTAGACGATGGCCAGCACAGCGTACTGTTCGGCCTGGCCAGCTTTGCCGAGGGTGTCGACCTTCCTGGTGCGTACTGCGAGCATGTGGTGATCGCCAAGATTCCGTTTGCCGTGCCCGATGACCCGGTGGAAGCCGCGCTGGCGGAGTGGATCGAGGCCCGTGGTGGCAACCCGTTCATGGAAATCGCCGTGCCCGACGCCTCGCTGCGCCTGATCCAGGCTTGCGGCCGCCTGCTGCGTACCGAGCAGGATCGCGGCGTCATCACCTTGCTTGACCGGCGCCTGGTCACCCAACGCTACGGCAAGGCTATTCTCAATGCGCTGCCGCCGTTCCGGCGGGAGATTTCCTGACCGTCGGAGCACTTGCTCCGGCGCGTTGTCCACTACTCAGCCCTGGGCCATGACGGCCCTGAAGGAGAGCCACAGCCTTATGGTCCGTCGCACCCTGCCCGCCGTTTTTGCCCTGTTGTTCAGCTCGCCGTTGCTGGCCGGGCAGCAGACGCTGTTCAGCTTCGTGCGCCCGGCCTCGGTGGTCAACGTGGTCACCGAGGATGCCGGCATGCCGCAGTACAACGCGGAACAGACGGCCGAAGGCGAGGTATTGCGCCGTGTGGTGTTCAACCCGGCCGAGCGGCCGACCCTGCGCCTGAGCCCCCAAGCCGGCGTGTGGGACTGGTCCGCCGGGCAGTTTCTCACCTTGCGCCTGCAAAGTGCCATGGACTGGGCGCTGACCGTGGATGTCACGGTGCAAGGCAGCGATGGTCGTACATTGACCAGCCGCATCGACTTGCCGGCGGGCCCTGCCCAGACCGTGATGGTGCCGCTGACAGCCAGCTCGCCGTTGAGCCAGGGCATGCGTGCCGGCCCGCCGATGCCATGGAACCATG
>NZ_JABMCW010000244.1:0-8753 GCF_013179705.1 Pseudomonas sp. CM25
AGTTTCTTGTGCCGTACACGGTGCGGCTGGGCAGCAGCATCGCCCAGGCGCTTCTTGCGGTCTGCTTCGTACTCGGTGTAGTTGCCCTCGAAGAACACCACGTTCGAGTCGTCTTCGTAGGCCAGGATGTGGGTAGCCACACGGTCCAGGAACCACCGGTCGTGAGAGATCACGATCGCGGCACCAGGGAAGTCCAGCAGGGCTTCTTCCAGCGAACGCAGGGTTTCGACGTCGAGGTCGTTGGACGGTTCGTCGAGCAGCAGGACGTTACCGCCCTCCTTCAGGGTCAGCGCCAGGTGCAGGCGGCCACGCTCACCACCGGACAGGTCCTTGACGAACTTCTGCTGGTCGCCACCCTTGAAGTTGAAGCGGCCAACGTACGTACGCGACGGGATCTCGTAGCTGCCGATCTTGATCATGTCGGAACCGTCGGAAACCTGCTGGAACACGGTCTTGCCACCGTCCAGGTCTTCGCGGCTCTGGTCGACGCAGGCCAGCTGCACGGTTTCGCCGATCTCGATGCTGCCCGAGTCGGGTTGCTCCTTGCCCATCAGCATGCGGAACAGGGTCGACTTACCGGCACCGTTACCGCCGATAACGCCGACGATCGCGCCTTTAGGCATGGCGAACGACAGGTTGTCGATCAGCACGCGATCGCCATAGCCCTTGGAGACGTTCTTGAACTCGATGACCTTGTCGCCCAGGCGTGGGCCGGCCGGGATGTAGATCTCGTTGGTTTCGCTGCGCTTCTGGAATTCCTGCGACTGCATTTCTTCGAAGCGTTGCAGACGGGCCTTGGATTTGGACTGGCGGGCCTTGGCGCCTTTGCGCACCCATTCCAGTTCTTCCTTCATGGCCTTTTCGTGGGCGCTCTGCTGCTTGGATTCCTGCGCCAGACGGTCCGACTTGGCTTCCAGCCAGCCCGAGTAGTTGCCTTCGTACGGGATACCGGCACCGCGGTCCAGTTCGAGGATCCAGCCGGCGACGTTGTCGAGGAAGTAACGGTCGTGGGTAATGGCTACCACGGTGCCCGGGAAGTCGTGCAGGAAGCGCTCCAGCCAGGCCACCGAGTCGGCGTCCAGGTGGTTGGTCGGTTCGTCGAGCAGCAGCATGTCGGGGGCCGACAGCAGCAGGCGGCACAGGGCCACACGACGCTTCTCGCCACCGGACAGGTGCTCGATTCGCGCATCCCAGGCCGGCAGGCGCAGGGCGTCGGCAGCGACGTCCAGCTGGCGCTCCAGGTTGTGGCCGTCGGCGGCTTGCAGGATGGACTCCAGCTTGGCCTGCTCGGCGGCCAGCTTGTCGAAGTCGGCGTCCGGGTCGGCGTAGGCGGCGTAGACCTCGTCCAGGCGCGCCTGGGCATCCTTGATCACGCTGACCGCTTCCTCGACCACTTCGCGCACAGTCTTGTTCGGGTCCAGCTGCGGTTCCTGTGGCAGGTAGCCAACGTTGATGTCGGGCATCGGACGGGCTTCGCCGTCGAATTCCTTGTCGACGCCCGCCATGATCCGCAGCAGGGTCGATTTACCGGCGCCGTTCAGGCCGAGCACGCCAATCTTGGCGCCCGGGAAGAACGACAGGGAAATGTTCTTGAGAATTTCCCGCTTCGGCGGCACGACTTTGCTCAGCCGATGCATGGTGTAGACGTATTGAGCCAAAACCAAGCCCTCTAATCAGATAGGTAAAGACATCGACGACCGCCCCGGCGCAGGGGCCAGGGGGATATGTACATGGGATGTCATTGGACAAAGACGACCATTCTACGCCAACGCACGGCGTTGCATAGGAGGTGGCGATGGTGGGCCGGGATCAGTGTGATCCCTGAAAGGAATTTGCTGCCTGTGCCGGCCCTTTCGCGGCTAAAGCCGCGAAAGGGCCGGCACAGCAACCGGGATGGCTCAGACGTGACGCTGCCTGGCCTTGCCCCGTGGCAACCGGCAACGGTCGCCCTGCTCGGCCAGGCGCGATGCCCAGGCGGATTTCACGCTGAAGCCGGCGCTGCGCGCAGGTTGCTGCTCGGCCACCTGGGCCGGCCTGGCGGCCGCAGGCGCCGTGCCGACAACCTTGGCAGCCGGCTTGCCAGCAGCCATTGCAACAGCGGGCTCTGCCGCCTGGGCGGTCTTGCGCAGTTCAGCCAGCGAAGGGGTCTTGTTCTTGCCGGCAGCCGCCGACTCGGGCTTGCTCAGCGTGCGCTGGCAGGACTTGCAGGATACGTCCTCGGTCACGGCAGTACTGACAAGGGTCTGACTGCTGCGCCCGCAGGCGGAATCGAGGCCATTGGAGGAAAAGTGAGTAACCAAAAGCGAACATCTCCGGTGCGTGGTCATTGAAGCGGCGGCTATTCTCGCACAGCTTGCAGGGGCTTGCCGAACCACCGGGCAGTCACCATCGGTCAACACGGCTGGCACTTTGCCATAATCCTAGGCATGCTAGCCCGTTTCGGGTGTCCGGCCTTATAGTGCGCCACCACGGTCCGGCAGCCAGACACCGGCACACCCCGTGCATGATCCATCCCTGCCATCGCCAGCCCAATCGCAGGTTCAACGCTTGACCAACCTTACTCATCCGTCGTCACTGCGTTCCGCGCCACAGGCGCCCGCTGCTTCGCTGCGCGGGTCGATCAAGGGTGCCCTGGCGCTGCTGGCCTTGATCCTGCTGGGGTTGCTGCTGTGGCAGCTGTTCGCCCAGTTCAACCACACCCAGGCCGACCTGCGCAAACAGAGCCTGGACGCCAGCGCCGAACTGGCCGATCACCTGAGCCTGAACATGGCGTTCAAGGCGCAACAGGCCGTGAACGTGATGCAGCCCTACGTCGATGCGCCGACGCCTGCTGCCCTGCCCAGCCTGATCCGCACCCTGCGCGAGCGCCTGCCCGCCCTGCAGAGCGTGGCCTGGCTGGACAGCGCCGGGCAGGTGCGCGCCGACAGCCTGGCCGGCAGCCCCGACCGCCAGATGCTTGACGAGTTGCTCGAACTGAAACAGGGCCGTGCGTACTTCTTCACCAATTCGGCGGATAACAGCACCCTTTACCTGCTGCTGCGCCAGTCCGCCGAACAGGGCCGCGGCTACTGGCTGCTGCGCCTGTCCCCCGACTATTACCGCGCCCTCACCGTGCACCTGGATGGCAGTGGCCACCCGCTGTGGCTGCTGGAGAACAGCCGCAGCGGCGAAGTGCTGCAGCGCCATGCGCCGGCCGACACCAGCAACGAACCGCTGCAAAGCGTGATGCTGGCCTTTATCGACAACAGCACCTGGCAGCTGCGTGGCCTGTTCGACGCCACGCTGACCCGGCAGAAGCTGCTGCCGGCATTGATCGGCAAATGTGTCCTGGTGCTGTTTTGCGCCCTGCTGCCGGTGCTGGCCCTGATCAACATGCGCCGCCGCCAGCGGGCCTTGCAGGAGGACCGCCGGCGCTACCAGGAAATTTTCGAAGGTACCGGGGTTGCCTTGTGCGTACTCGACCTGTCCAGCCTGCCCGGCCAGCTCGACCGTTACCACCTGCGCAACCGCGCCGCACTCAAGCACAGCCTGGCCCTGGACCCGAACCTGCGCCGCTCGCTGCTGCTGGAGCTGAAGATCACCGAGGTCAACCAGGTGGCGCGGCAGTTGCTGAATATCCAGTGCCACGAAGGGGCCTGGCAACGGCTGATCGATGGCAGTGGCGATGGCCGCGACAGCGTTGGCATGCAACTGATCGACGCCCTGATCGAACAACGCCCGCTGCTGGAGCTGGAAGTACGCCTGCCTGCGCCGCTGGGCGGCGAGCTGCACCTGTGGTTGATGGCGCGCCTGCCGGAACAGCGCCGCGATTACCAGGCGGTGATTCTCAGCATCAGCGACATCACCAGCCGCAAACAGGTCGAGCTGTCGCTGCTGGAGCGTGAAAGCTTCTGGTCGGACGTGGTGCGCACCGTGCCCGACCAGCTGTACGTGCAGGACGTCGCCAGCCAGCGGATGATCTTCAGCAACCGCCACCTCGGCCAGACCCTGGGCTACGACCGGACCGAGCTTGCGCAGATGGGTGAGCGCTTCTGGGAGCTGCTGCTGCACCCCGAGGACGCCGCGCACTACCAGGCCCTGCGCCAGCAACAACGCGACAGCGGCCATGACCAGCCGCTGCACTGCCAATTGCGCTTCCGCCACCGCGATGGCGGCTGGCGCTGCTACGACATCCGCGAGCAGGTCCTGACCCGCGACGCCGATGGCCTGGTAACGCGCATCATCGGCGTGGGCAAGGACGTCACGGTGCAGATCGAGGCCAGCCAGTCGCTGCGCGACAGCGAGCAGCGCTACCGCATGCTCGCCGAAAGCATCAGCGACGTGATCTTCTCCACCGACAGCCTGCTCAAGCTCAACTATGTCAGCCCTTCGGTGCAAAACGTGCTCGGCTATCAGGCCGACTGGATCTTTGCCAACGGCTGGCAGTCGATCATCGCCAACCCGGCGCAGCTCACCGGCGTCTACAGCCTGATGGAGCGCGTCAGCACGGCCATGGGCGACCCGGCCCAGCTGGCCCAGCTGCGCAGCCAGCTGCCGACCCAGCTGTTCCTGTTCGACTGCCTGCGTGCCGACGGCCGCAAGATCCCCATCGAGCTGCGCCTGGTGCTGGTATGGGACGATGACCAGCGCTTTGAAGGCGTGCTCGGGGTGGGCCGCGACATCAGCCAGCAACGCCGCGCGGAAAAAGACCTGCGCATGGCCGCAACGGTGTTCGAACACTCCACCTCGGCCATCCTCATCACTGACCCGGCCGGTTATATCGTCCAGGCCAACGAGGCGTTCAGCCGCGTCAGTGGTTATGCGGTCAGCGAGGTGCTCGACCAGCTGCCGGGCATGCTCACCGTCGATCAGCAGCAGGAAGGTCACCTGCGCTATGTGGTCAAGCAACTGCACCAGCGCGGCAGCTGGGAAGGCGAGGTATGGCTCAAGCGCCGCGATGGCGACCACTACCCGGCCTGGGTGGGCATTACTGCGGTACTGGACGACGAAGGCGACCTGGCCAGCTACGTGTGCTTCTTCACCGACATCAGCGAGCGCAAGGCCAGCGAACAGCGCATCCACCGCCTGGCCTACTACGACGCCCTCACCCACCTGCCCAACCGCACCTTGTTCCAGGACCGCCTGTACAACGCCCTGCAGCAAGCCGAGCGGCAGAGGGCCTGGGTGGTGCTGATGTTCCTCGACCTGGACCGTTTCAAGCCGATCAACGACTCCCTGGGCCATGCTGCAGGCGACCGCATGCTCAAGGACATGGCCCTGCGCCTGCTGGCCTGCGTGGACGACGACGACACCGTGGCCCGCATGGGCGGCGACGAGTTCACCCTGCTACTGCAACCGCGCCCCACCCGCGAACTGGCACTGAACCGCGCCATCCACGTGGCCGAGAGCATTCTCGGCAGCCTGGTGCGGCCGTTCGTGCTGGAGAACCGCGAGTTCTTCGTCACCGCCAGTATCGGCATCGCCCTGAGCCCGCAGGATGGCAGCGAGCTGAGCCAGCTGATGAAAAACGCCGACACCGCCATGTACCACGCCAAGGAACGCGGCAAGAACAACTTCCAGTTCTACCAGGCGGAAATGAACGCCAGTGCCCTGGAACGCCTGGAGCTGGAAAGCGACCTGCGCCATGCCATGGAGCAGAACGAGTTCATCCTCTACTACCAGCCGCAGTTCAGCGGCGACGGCAAGCGCCTGACCGGCGCCGAAGCGCTGTTGCGCTGGCGCCACCCGACCCGCGGCCTGGTGCCGCCGGGCGACTTCATCCCGGTGATCGAAGAACTGGGCCTGGTGGTGGACGTAGGCGACTGGGTGCTGCGCGAGGCCAGTCGCCAGCTCAAGGCCTGGCACAAAGCCAAGGTGCGGGTGCCAAAGGTGTCGGTGAACATCTCGGCGCGGCAGTTCTCCGATGGCCAGCTGGGCACGCGTATCGCCAACATCCTCGAGGAAAGCGGCCTGCCGCCGGCCTGCCTGGAACTGGAGCTGACCGAAAGCATCCTGATGCGCGAGGTGAACGAGGCGCTGCAGATTCTGGCCAGCCTGAAAAACCTCGGCCTGAGCATTGCGGTGGACGACTTCGGCACCGGCTACTCGTCGCTCAACTACCTCAAGCAGTTCCCCATCGACGTGCTGAAGATCGACCGCACCTTTGTCGACGGCCTGCCCGAAGGCGAACAGGATGCCCAGATTGCCCGGGCCATCATCGCCATGGCCCACAGCCTCAACCTGGCGGTAATCGCCGAGGGCGTGGAAACCCACGAGCAGCTGGAGTTCTTGCGTGAGCATGGTTGCGACGAGGTGCAGGGCTACCTGTTCGGGCGGCCGATGCCGGCCCATCAGTTCGAGGCGCAGTTCGCCAACGAGACGTTGTTCATGTTCCATTGATGCAGCCTGCACTGGCCTCATCGCCGGCAAGCCAGCTCCCACAGGATTCGCGCTGGCATTGAAGTTGATGCGGTACCTGTGGGAGCTGGCTTGCCGGCGATGGGGCGCAAAGCGCCCCCAAAAAACCGGACTTAAAAGTCAACTCGAATGCCCATCCAGCCCAGACGCGGCGCGGGATGCAACATGAGCCCCATTGGTCCGCGACTTGATGCCACTTCATATGCCAGCCGCGAATCAATCGGTTAGAATGCCCGCCTAACTCACCCCCGATCCTTGAGGACCGCCATGTTCAGCCGTGATTTGACCATTGCCAAGTACGACGCCGAGCTCTTCGAAGCCATGCAGCAAGAAGCTCTGCGCCAGGAAGAGCATATCGAGCTGATCGCTTCGGAAAACTACACCAGCCCGGCAGTCATGGAAGCTCAGGGCTCGGTCCTGACCAACAAGTACGCCGAAGGCTACCCGGGCAAGCGCTACTACGGTGGTTGCGAGTACGTCGACATCGTCGAGCAACTGGCCATCGACCGTGCCAAGGAGCTGTTCGGCGCCGACTACGCCAACGTCCAGCCGCACGCAGGCTCCCAGGCCAACGCTGCCGTCTACCTGGCCCTGCTGTCGGCTGGTGACACCATCCTGGGCATGAGCCTGGCCCACGGTGGCCACCTGACCCACGGTGCTTCCGTAAGCTCCTCGGGCAAGCTGTACAACGCCGTGCAGTACGGCATCGACGGCAACGGCCTGATCGACTACGACGAAGTCGAGCGCCTGGCTGTCGAACACAAGCCGAAGATGATCGTTGCCGGCTTCTCGGCCTACTCGCAGGTGCTGGACTTCGCCCGCTTCCGCGCCATCGCCGACAAGGTTGGTGCCTACCTGTTCGTCGACATGGCTCACGTTGCCGGCCTGGTTGCAGCTGGCGTATACCCGAACCCGGTGCCGTTCGCCGACGTGGTCACCACCACCACCCACAAGACCCTGCGCGGTCCACGTGGCGGCCTGATCCTGGCCCGTGCCAACGCCGACATCGAGAAGAAGCTGAACTCGGCGGTATTCCCGGGCGCCCAGGGCGGCCCGCTGGAGCACGTCATCGCGGCCAAGGCCATCTGCTTCAAGGAAGCCCTGCAGCCTGAGTTCAAGGCTTACCAGCAGCAAGTGGTGAAAAACGCCCAGGCCATGGCCAGCGTGTTCATCGAGCGTGGTTTCGACGTGGTTTCCGGTGGTACTGAAAACCACCTGTTCCTGCTGTCGCTGATCAAGCAGGAAATCTCCGGCAAGGACGCTGACGCCGCGCTGGGCAAAGCCTTCATCACCGTCAACAAGAACTCGGTACCTAACGACCCACGTTCGCCGTTCGTGACCTCGGGCCTGCGTTTCGGCACCCCAGCCGTGACCACCCGTGGTTTCAAGGAAACCGAGTGCAAGGAACTGGCCGGCTGGATCTGCGACATCCTGGCTGACCTGAACAACGACGCGGTGATCGACGCCGTGCGCGAGAAGGTCAAGGCCATCTGCAAGAAGCTGCCGGTTTACGGCAACTGATCGGCGCTCGCCTGATGTGAAAAAGCCCGGCCTAGTGCCGGGCTTTTTCATTGGGCTCAGGTGCAACGACGGCCTTTGTAGGAGCGGCCTTGTGTCGCGAAAGGACCGCAAAGCGGTCCCGGCGATCCCGGCGGCGAAGCTGCAATCAGGGGGCCGCTGCGCGCCCCTTTCGCGACACAAGGCCGCTCCTACAAAATTCGCGACATCCTGCTGGCAGCACGTATTACCCTGTGCCCCTTTCACACTACCGAGCACAGGCCGCACCTTGACCAGAGAGCAACTCGAAACCCGGCAGATCCCCCTCTACTTCGCGGTCGTGCTCGTCGCCATCGCCTTCGGCCTGCTGGCCAGCGACACTGCACGCCATCTCGAGGCCCTGGTCACCCCTGCCATCGCCGTACTGATGTATGCGATGTTCCTGCAAATCCCCTTCCTCGACCTGCGCCAAAACCTGGGCAATCGGCGCTTCATGGCTGCCCTGCTGCTGGTCAACTTCATCCTTGTGCCGCTGTTGGTCTGGGCTATCACCCGCGGGCTGGTCGAGCACCCGGCAATCCTCGTCGGCGCCCTGCTGGTGCTGCTTACGCCGTGCATCGACTACGTGGTGGTGTTCATCCACATCGGCAAGGGTGACTCGCGGCTGACCCTGGCTGCCACCCCCGTTCTGCTGTTGGTACAGCTGCTAATGCTGCCGGTCTACCTTGCGTTGATACTCGGTGAAAACAGCAGCGTGAGCATTTCCATCGCACCGTTTGTGGAAGCCTTCGTACTACTGATCGTGCTGCCGATGGCCCTTGCCGTATTCACCAGCGCCGGCGCCCGCCGCTACCGCGCGG